>JAZSDB010000071.1:0-16645 GCA_045530975.1 Eubacteriales bacterium | reverse complement strand
TCCCGAACCCCCGGAAACTTCCGAACCCCCGGAAACTTCCGAGCCCCCGGAAACTTCCGAACCTCCCGAAACTCCCGAACCTCCCGAAACTCCCGAGCCCCCCGAAACTCCGCCCGCAGGTGACGGCACCGATACACTTGTATTGTTCCTGTTGCTGCTGTCCTCTCTGGGTGCGATGATGTATGTTTTAAGGCAAAGAACTGCATCCGCAAGGAACAGCTTCTGAATTAAAGGGCTGCACGACCCAATATAAATCCCCCAAACCGCCGCCGCTGAGCAATCTCGGCGGTGGTTTTTTATTGCATATGTAATTATTTAGAGTTTTTTTGTGACACATATTGACACACACCAAATAAATTCGGATAATAAGGTATTGACAAAAAGAATTTTTAATGATAACATAAGTGTGCTATCAGAAATAGCACACTTTGTGCATGGTTCCCCGGAAATAGAGAAACGAATTTTTGGGGAGAATATGTTGAGGTAAAGAATGTTTGTAATTGACAAAACAGGCAGAACGCCTATCTATGAACAAATCAAGACACAGATTTTAGCTCTCGTTTCGGGCGGTGTCTTGCATATAGGAGATAAGCTTCCCTCGTTGCGCGTTCTTGCTTCGTCAATGAACCTCAATATTAATACCGTAAAAAAGGTATTTGCAGAATTGGAAGCCGACGGAGTTGTAGTAACCGTTATGGGAAGCGGCACATATATTGCCGAAACCGCATTCCGTAATCCGCAAATACTCAAAAAAGCCGAAGATAATCTGACCGAAGCGCTGCGGTCGGCAAAATCGGCAGGTATCACAAAAGATGAGGCGTTCCTGATAGTAGAATCTATCTATAAGGAGAACGACTGATGATTTTTGTCAATGATGTTGACAAGAGCTTTGGTAAATCAAAGGTTCTTGATAATATCAGCTTTAATGTAAACGACTGCTCTGTTTACGGTCTTATCGGCTATAACGGTGCAGGTAAGACTACGTTGTTGAATATACTTTCGGGATTATATCGTGCAGACAACGGCATGGTGGAAATCGAAGTGAACGGCAAAAAGCACCAACCCTTCGATAATCCCGCAGTAAAACGCTCGCTGTTCTATGTGAATGACGACCCTTATTATTTTCCCAATGCAAATCTTATATCAATGCGCGATTTTTATTGCGGTATGTATCCTAACTGGAGCGATGAAAGCTTTAAAAAGCTTACACAGCTTTTTGGTATTGACCCAAATAAAAGAATGGGTAATTTTTCAAAAGGTATGAAGCGTCAATGCGCAATAATATTAGGTCTTGCCTCAAAAGCAAGGTATATTTTCCTTGACGAGAGCTTCGACGGTTTAGATCCTAATATCCGCACTCTTGTAAGCAATCTGTTGGCTGAATATATTGCCGAAACCGAAGGCAGTGTTATCGCCGCATCGCATAATTTATATGAGCTTGAGGGTATTTGCGATACCGTGGGAATGATTAACGGTAATAAAATGATTTATTCCGACGATATCGATGCGGTAAAAGCCAAGGCGAGAAAGTATCGTATTTCAGTAAAAGGCAACGTGGGTGACGATGTTATAACACTGTTGAACCTAAAATTCCTAAAGAACGAATTGGGAATAATCACTTTCCAGAGTAATGAGGAGGAAGACAAAGTCAAAGCCGTGTTCGCTAAATACGGCGAAATTGTTCTTTTCGAAAGCTTCGGAATGACGTTGAATGAAATATTTGTATATGAAACGGAGGATAAAAGCAATGAAATTGAAGGCATATTCGCATAATAATCCTCTTAAGCATTCGATTTTGCATACCGTAAAGCGTTACCTTTGGCTTCCGTTTGTAATGCTTTTTCTTTCCATGGCGGTTTTCGTAGGCAGCGAGTTGATTATGGACGGTCGAAGGTTAAGTTCCATTCTTAGGTTTGAGCAGAATATTAACTATGCATTTAAAAATGCGGAGGTTTGGGGATATTTTCCGATAGTTTTATTATTATCATCCGTATTTGCTGCATACGTTATGTTTTCCTTTTTGCTGAAAAAGAAAAGCTCGTCAATGCTGCTTTTAACGGGCGTTTCCCGTGTTGGGCTATTTGCTTCCAGATATATATTCGGCTTGTTGTCGGCATTGATACCTACGCTGGCTTCTTTCCTTGTGCTGTTTATATTGGGTGCTCATAACGTCCAAATTTCATTATCGTTGGATAAAAAGGCATTAATAATTTTTGCTATGATTGCGGCGATTGTTATATGCAGTTATACCGTCGCAGTTATTGCCATCTGTCTTTGCGGAAGAAAACTTGAATTCTTGGCCGTTTGTACTGTCTTCTTTGTCGGCGGAATTGCTATTGTTTCGTTTGTCGGAACGCTCGGAACGGCATTTCTTCACGGATTTGCATATTCCATAAGAAGCGTAGAAGTTAATTCCTCTTTGGGAGATATGTTCAGCAAATATTCTTGGCTGTCCCTCTTCGGTATTTTCAAAGATGCATTTAACGAGCTCGGTTTTAATTCGCAATATACCGATTTGAGCATATATTCCGCTCGTTTGATTTGGTTTTCCTTATTTACGTTGGCGTTGCTTCCTTTGGCTGTATTGCTGTTCAAACTACGTAATGCGGAATTTGACGGTAAAGCCAACGCAAACAAAATTGTTTCGGCAGTTTGTTCGATACTTCCCGCATTAGCTCTTTCGTCATTGATTTTCATAATCGGCGGTACGTTTCTGAACGTAATAATCGTTTTGGCGGTATTCACGTTGTTGGCTTTGCTGTTTTATGCATTTTTCAACGGCACGGTTCGAAATATCTTCCGAGCAACAAAGATTATATTGCCTGTTACTGCGGCTTTTGCTGTTTTAGTGCTGGTATTGAATTTTGACTTGATAGGATACTCAAAGAAAATCCCGGATATCGACCAAGTGGAATCTGTTGTTGTGAGCTATAAAGGAAACCATGATTCATCTTTTAGCGGAGGCCGTTCGGGTACGAATTTCAATATTGTTTCAAGTCATCACAGTATGGAATCGCTTCCCGTGCTTACCGAAAAGGAAGATATTCAAACGGCGATGAATATCCACAAAAAGATTATTGCCGACGGTTCTATGATTCCGTCGTCACGGCTTTTGGATAATTATTCCGACACAGCGGTATATGTAGATTACAATATCGTTTATAAACTGAAAAACGGCAAAAAAATAATCAGAAGTTATCCCGTAATGAAGCTTTCTACCTTGTATTCTACATTGGAAATAGAAAACACGTCTGCATATCGTGATTGTTTTGAAGACGTAATAAAATCGGGTAACTATAAACCGTATTACCATGAATCGGGAGAACTGGTCGTAAACTACGACAGAATTTCATTTTATGCATCCGACAATATGCTTTCCGATGCAACAGAAGTTTCTTTAACAACCGATGAAAAGATAAAGCTCCTCAATGCAATATGTTCGGATAAACTTGAAGAACCAATTGATGAAGAGTATCATCCTACCGAGGATTGTTTAGGCGTATTGTGGTATTATAAACCGAGCATTGACGGTGAAACTGCGTTAGAACACCCTAATTACGTAGCGGTTTACAAAAATGATATCCATATACTTTCTTTCCTTGAATCTAAGGGCTTGTCAGAAATATTTAACGCTTCCTATGAAATCAAGTCCATTAAGCTTTATTCATATAACTATTACGGCGAAAGAGAAGACATAAAGAAAATGGCTATCGACCGTGTATATATGGCGTATTATAACTATAACGTTTTTGAAACCAATCCGTATTACAACAATCAGTACAATACGATAAATGACCTCGGTGAAGTGTCAAAGGAGGATTGGGAAGAGGTATTAAATAAATCCTATCTTTCTTATTTCCGAGACGTCGGCAACAAATATGCTGTCATAACCTTAACGAACGCCAACGGTGAAGAAAGAACCGTAACTAAATTTATTCCTGAATAAAAAGCACCCACCGCCGAGATTTCTCGGCGATGTTTTTTTATTGACGTGCTGTATTTGGTGTGTTATAATCCCACTATGAAGGGAGTGTGTTATTATGAAAGTGACATTGCTTGGTGATTCTATTCGACAGCAGTACGGCCCAAAGGTTAAGGAGCTTTTAGGTGATAGCTTTGAGGTATGGGCGCCGGAGGATAATTGCAGATTTGCAAAATATACATTGCGAGGTCTTTTCGATTGGGCACCCGATATGGAGGGCTCGAAAATAGTCCATTGGAATAACGGTCTTTGGGACCTTTGCCACCTCTTTGAGGACGGCACCTTTACAAGCGAAGACGAATATGTGGAAAACATATTGCGCATTGCCGACATTTTGAAAAAAAGATACGGTGTTGTGATTTTTGCCACCACTACACCGGTACGTTCTACAAATATTTTTAATAAAAATGAGGATGCCGACCGTCTGAACCAAAGAATTGTCCCCTTGCTGAGGGAGCGTGGTGTTATCATCAATGACCTTAACGGGCTGTTGCGTGACGACCCCGACAGATTTATATGCGACGATACCATTCACCTCTCGGGAGAGGCAATCGACCTCTGTGCGGCGCAGGTTGCAGAATGCATCAAAGCGGCGGCAAGCAATATTTCCGCCAATTCCGACAGCGGTGAAGCACAGCGCAGGGATGTACAGCAGGGTAATGTTGGCGCACCTGTGCTGTTAAAGTGATTTTTTATGTGTGATTTAAAAATTTCCTTTGTCATTCCACGGATGCCCTTTTATGGGGTTTCCTTTTCCGAAAATGGAAAAGGGCTTGAAATCAAGGGCGATTCCGATGAGCTTTGCTGTTGTGTATGGTATGATTTTCATCCCGATCCCTTATCTCTGAAGGGAAAATCCCGTGTCGGAGACAGTGTTTCTCTTGTTTTGATGAACCATCGGATCGAGCTGTATGTCAATGAAATCCTTGTTGATGAGGAGTGGCCCTGCGGCAATCGCTTATTTACGCAAGGCGACCGTGTCGAAGCCGATTGCGATATTAAAACAGAGCGGTATTTTCCTGCAAAGCGGGAGGAGCCCTGTGTTACCTCGGTGTTTTTCGGTGCCGAGGGATGGAGGCCCGAGGAAAATGTTTTTGTGGGGGACTGTATGCCCTATGTCAGGGACGATGAATACCATGTTCTTTATCTGAAGGACCGCCACCATCATTACAGCAAATGGGGAATGGGGGCGCACCAATGGTCCCATATTTCCACAAAGGATTTTGTTGAATGGTCGGTTCACCCTATGGCGGTGGAAATAACCGACCCTGCAGAGGGCTCTGTTTGTACCGGCTCACGGATACAGCACAACGGGCAGGACTATTTGTTTTACACGGTCAGACGTGGCGGAAGGCAGGCCGCACCAATCCGCAGAAGCATCTCCGGTGACGGTTATCATTTTGAAAAGGATGATAATTTCGGTTTTATCCTTCCCGAAATATATGACGGCGCCGTGGCCCGTGATCCCAAGGTGATCAAGGATGCAAATGGGCTGTTTCATATGATTTTGACTACCTCCCTTGTTGCCGAGGGAAGGGGCTGTCTTGCTCATTTTGTGTCCGGTGACCTTCAGGATTGGCAGGATACCCACGAGCCCCTTTATGTTTCGGAGGATGGGACAGAGCCGGAGTGCCCGGACTATATCTTCTATAAAAACAGATATTATCTCATATTCAGTCTTAACGGAAGGGCCCGATATATGCTTTCCGAGGAGCCCTTTGCCAATTGGAAAATGCCCGAAAATCCGGAAATACCCTGCGCCTCGGTTCCCAAGGGAGCGGTTTGGGGCGATAAAATAGTGTTTACGGGCTTTAAGGGCATTGACGGATATGCTGGAACAATGACCTTTAAATCCGCCGTCGCGGACGAAAAGGGCGAGCTGGTTTTTACTTGATTCGATTTTGGCTCATCACGAGACTTACACCAAATACTTTCATTTTTGTTTTCTATATACGCCGAGGAATACCCACCCCCGGCGTTTTTCTTATTCTTGACAAGTATTTACAGATAATATATAATTAATCAATATTTATGTGGATTTTTGTCGATAAAGGAAAGGAAAAGCCATGGAAGGATATAAAATATTCACCTTAAGCTTAATGTGTTTGTCAGTGGCGGTTTTGATTTCCGCAGGTATTATTTTTCTTATCCGCAGATATGGAAAGAATGCCACAAACAACTCAAAAAAATCTATGGTAAGCGTAATGCTGGCCTTTTCCGGCTTTCTTATTTGTTCGGTATGGTGTTTAAGATATGCCGTGGGCTACTATGCCATTGTTTCTTCCAATGGTACTCAATCTCTCAGCTGTGCCGAGGAAGTGCTCAACAGCTTGAATCATACCCTGCAAACCTTCAGTATGGATGAGGAGTATACCAAATATATACAGGACGGCAAAAATGCCATTCGTGCCATATTGGGTCAGGAAACTGTTTGGGATGATTTTTACGGAATATATGCTTCTATACTGAATTTTGTTGCACCTATTGCCGGAGGTACTATCCTATTTGATATTTTGGCAAGCATCTTCCCCAAAATTAAGCTCCATTTGATGAATCTTAGCGGAAAAAGAGTAAAATGCTATTTCAGCGAGCTGAACGAGGCCTCGTTGGCATTGGCAAAGGGAATGCGAAACAGTAACGACGTTGCCTTAAGAAATGCCTGCTTTATTTTTACCGATGCTTATCTTGGCGAAAGAGATGAAAAGGGCTCCGAGATGCTTCTGGAAGCAAAAAGCATGGGTGCCATTTGCACAAAAGATGACCTTTCCCATGTTAAGATGAGCAAGCGCGGTTCAAAAATGTTTTTCCTTATCGATGAGGACCAGGCGGGCAACCTTCAAAGCTTGGCAAATCTTGCCGATAAGAACAGCGGAGTTTATCTGAAAAAATCGGAAATATACTTCTTCACAGGCGACGATGCATACGTGCAGGTGGAGAAGAGGGTGCATTCCATCCTGAAGAATGAATTTCACTTTACGGATAGTGAAATGCCCACCTTTGTTCCCGTTCAGAACTACCGACACTTGATTTCCAATTTGCTGGTAAGTCTTCCTTTGTACGAGCCGTTGCTCTGCAAAGAACCCGACAGCAACGGCGAAAAGGATTTAACCGTAACCATATTGGGTACCGGCTTTATCGGCACCGAAATGTTTTTGTCCACCTATTGGTTTGGCCAAATTTTAAATTGCAATCTTAAAATCAAGGTTGTTTCTCAGGAAACCGAGGAGGAATTCTGGAGCAAAATCGATTATATAAACCCCGAAATCAGACATACTGTTGCGGAGCCCGGTAAAGAAACAGATAAAAACAAGGACCTTTTGACAATTTACAGAGAAAAAGGCAGCGAGAATAAAGGCGCGGGTGAGCAGGCAAAGGAATATTGCACGGTGACGTATTTTCAGTGCGACATCAAATCCTCTAAATTTATTTCGTTGCTGTCGGACCGGACGGATAATATTCTGGATACGGATTACTTCCTTGTTTCTCTGGGTTCGGACGAAACCAATATCTCCGTGGCAAATACCATCAGAAGATATATAGGTCAGCACCACATCAAGGCAAAGGCAGAGGCAAAGGCAGGGGCTAATTCAAAAACCATCATTGCGTATGTTGTATATAACACCGAGCTTTCAAAGGTTTTGAACGGCAAGCGTTATTACGGCTATTCCAAGGACAGCAATGATGTATATATGAAGGCAATCGGCTGTCTGGAGGATGTTTACAGCGTGAAAAACATCTTTATGACCCAGCACAATCAGTTTGCTATGAATATACACGAAAATTATATAGCTATGCAAAGCAGATCCGAGCGTGCAGAGGCACACAATGCCAGAATGAACAACGATTATAAATACTGGGCAACCCGTTCCAGAGCTATGCACATGCAATATAAAATGTACTCTATGGGTATAATCAAGAAATCGCTGTTCGATTTTCCCGACAAGAAGGAAGAATATTTTGCTATGGTTAAGGCGGCCCACGATGAATATAAAAGGATTGCCACTACGGAGCGTAGCTTCGATACTCCCGAGCAAAGGGAAGAATATATGAAGCTGCTTCATAAAATGGCTTGGTTGGAGCACCGAAGATGGAATGCCTTTACCCGTGTGATGGGATTTCGCAGCACCGGTGATTACAAGGTATACGCCGATGTGGAAACCAAAACCTACAAGCAAATGGAGCTTAAGCTTCACCCTTGCTTGGTGGAATGTGATCAAAATGGCATAAAGGCAAATATTTCCACTGCGGGTATAGTTTCTGCTTCAACCCTGATGGAACAAAAAAACAACCCCAATATCAGGTTTGACGTGCTTGACGATTTGTCCTATGAATTGCAAAAAGGCAAATATATAGACTTTGACTTTAAGGAAAACGATTATCCCTATTACGATTTCAAGGATACGGCAGCACAGGAAGTATCGGAAAAAGCAGAGTAAATACAAAAAAGAGATATGGCGTTCATATCTCTTTTTGTTTATCCGATTGCTTTTATCTCATTGCAAGTTCAAAAGATATGTGTTACTATAAAAGTACAAGATTGGGCAGGTGAGTGTATATGGATTATTCAAAGCAATTAAAATATCATTACAAGCCGGAAAAGGGGTGGATGAACGACCCTAACGGGCTTGTTTATTTCAAGGGATATTATCACGCTTTTTATCAGCACGCGCCCCATCATCAAGTGCCTTGGCAGGAGCCGATGCATTGGGGCCACGCCCGAACCAAGGATTTTATGGAGTGGGAAGAGCTTCCCGTGGCATTAACTCCCTCGACTCCTTATGACAGAAGCGGGTGTTGGTCGGGGACAGCCATTGTCAAGGATGATAAGCTCTATTTGTTTTATGCGGCAATTACAGCGGTTTCAACCATTGCCGTGGCAGTGTCCGAGGACGGAATTAATTTTGAAAAGTATGAGGGAAACCCCGTAATTTCAACCTTTCCGCCTGAGGGAGGGCCCGATTTTCGTGATCCTGCGGTTTGCTGTAAGGACGGCGTGTATTATTGTGTTGTGGCTTCGGGACATCCGCAAACAAAGAGCGCAAGATTACTTTTGTATGCCAGCGAGGATTTATTTAATTGGAGCTTTCAATCGGTGCTGTGCAGCTGGGACAATGCCAAATATGCCGAATGTCCGTCGATAGTTCCGTTGAATAATGGCCTTGTTCTGCTGGCAACCTCGGTTTGCAATTTGGATGAAAGCCACTTTTTCCAAATTATGCTCGGCACTCTGGAGGATGGTGGCTTTAAATGTATTCTGTCCGACGGATTTGATAAGGGGCCGGACCAATATGCCGGTCAGCTTTTTGCCGATGCCGACGGAAATCCTCTTTTAATGACCTGGATTCCCGGCTGGAGGTATGCCGGCTTTGTTACGGGGATTGATGTGGGATGCCTATCGGTGCCCCGAAGAATTGTTATTGAAAATAACCGTATTTGCGGCCGACCGTTAAAATCCTTTGAAGCTCTGCTTAAGGACAGCGATCAGTTTGTTACCGTTAACGAAAATGGGTTTTCCGTACAACGTCAGGAAAGGCCGTCGTTGGTTCATAACGGCGCAGTGCGGGATTTGAAAATATTTCGTGACGAATATATAATGGAGATTTTTGTAAACGGCGGAGAAACCGTGTATTCTCTATTGCTGTGTTAAAAGGTTCCGTCTTGACATTCTTTGTAATGTGTGTATAATGTAATTGAATTGAATATCATTCGCAGTCCGGTTCTGCTGTTGCAGATGAGAGGGAAGTTCGGTGAAAATCCGTCGCAACCATCATTACCGTAATTGAAGGCCCTTTGCCTTCATAAGTCGGAATACTCACCGGGCAAGGCGATGGTCAGGCGCACCTTTGCGCAAACGTTTTTGGATATGAAAAGCGTAGCCGTTTATGTCAAGCACAGTGGGTGGATTTTGCCCTTTTGTATTGATGGAATTGCTACGCTTTTTTACTGTTTTCGGTAAAAAGGCGTTTTTTGTTTCGGAGAGTGTTTATGAAGTACAACAGAGAAGATTGTATTGCCATTTTGAAAAACAAATATGTAGAATTGCAGCATTCGGGATTGGACCGATATCCCCAACGGTCGGATTTTGAGGAAGGTGAGGTTGTGGCAATAAAGGCCTTTCTCGGCCCCTGGCCCCGTGCGCTGGAGGCGGCGGAAATCAAACCGCCCAGAGATGATGACAAAAAGCAGAAAAATCGTGAAAAGCGTCTGCGGGCCAAAAGAGCACGTATTGATGCAATGAAAAAAGAAAAAGCGGAATTGAAGGGTATAAAAGGTGGAGCAATGACAGATTTGGAAATAAAGGAGCTATCTCTTTCGGAGGGCTTTTATCAGGCGGAAATCATTTCCACCGACAGGATTGTTTTTGATGCCTCCTTCCGCCCCTATTGCGAGGAGAATCTTTGCGGACAGTATGGTATAAATCACTCCTGTCCCCCTGCCTGCGGCACTCCCGAGGAAATGAAGCAAAGGGTGCTTGCTCACAAAAAGGCCCTTGTGGTGTGCACCCGATGGGAAATAGAGGATTTTTCTCAGACCGAAAGAATAAAGGAGGTAAAAACCTCCCATAACAACGCTATGTTCAGGGTTATCAAAAAAATGAGGGAGCAGGGACACAACGGATTGATGATCGGCTCCAGCGGATGTACCTTGTGCAAGCCCTGCAAGCTTGGACTGGGAGAAAAATGCAACCACCCCGAGCTGATGTATTCCTGTATGTCCGCCTATTGCATTTATGTAAAAAAGCTTGCAGAGGAATGTAATATGAATTACGATTACAAGGACGGCATTTTGCCCTTTTTCGGTATGTATATTTTCGATTAAGCCGTACAAGGTACGCTTAAATATAAAATATGGGCTCAAAAAGTTGTAAACTGAGTAGAAAAGGAAATTCGGTACGAATCCGAAACAACTCCCATTTCCGTGTTTGAGATTTTTCTCATAAGTCGGTGACCTGCCCGTATTTACATTGAACACAACCTTTTGGAGAGGAGCGTGTGTTCGGAGGACGCAAAATATTGCGTTACTATTCCGGCACGCCCGATTGCTTTTGCCGGCAAAATGAAAGGAGGATATATCCTAAGTTTTACCCTTTTAGCACTCCAAAAAACAAGGGGAGGAAAAGTGACTCCCAAAAAAGAAAGGAATTGTGTTATGAGAATAACAAAAGCTCTGTTCAAAAGATTTATTTCCCTTGCCGTTGCGCTGGTTTTGGCGTTGTCGGCCGTTGTATCGGTTACAGCCGAGGGAAATACCGTAAATGTATATGTTACCATCGCAGATAAAGGCGAAATTGCTATGGCAAAGCAGCTGATTGAGGTGGAGGATATCAATTGCGACGGCATTTTTACCGTAGATGAGGTTCTTTATTGCGCCCATAGGGAAGAGGGCAGGGAATATGGCTCTGCAATGGGCGATTACGGTATGTATATTACCTCGCTTTGGGGCGATGACAGCGGGAATTACGGTTATTGGCTCAATAACAGCTCCTGCTGGAGCATATCGGATGCCGTGGCCGAAAATGATTACGTGGTGGCCTTTGTTTATCAGAATACCGAGGTTTGGGATTATTATTCCAAATTTTCAAAGAGTGAATATACCGCCAATAAGGGAAGCGATATTGCCGTAACTTTGGAGCATGCGGGCTATGATGAATTCTGGAATACGGTTTTCTCTGCTCACAAGGGTGCGGAAATCAAGCTTTACGACGGCGATTTTACCGAGCTCGGCAGTGAAGATTATACCTGGACCGATAACGGTGACGGCAGCTATTCCGTGAAGGTAAACCGTGACGGAAGCTATACCCTTGTTGCCTACGATAATAACACTCCCATTGTCCCTGCGGTGTGCACGCTTGCGGTGACCTCAAATACAGATGCCGCAGTGGCAGAGGTGGAAGCCAAAATAGATGCCATCGGCACGGTGAACGGTGAAAGCAGGGCCGCCATCGAGGATGCCCGTGCTTCCTATGATGCTCTTACCGAGGAGCAAAAGCTTCTTGTAAAGAATTACGATGTGCTTGCAGCGGCGGAAAAGGCGCTGTCGGAAATTGATGAGGATGCTCAAAAGGCCTTTTCGGTTGAGGATATGATAGCCCGCATCGGTCAGGTTACAATCCATTCCGCCAATAGGATAAAGTCCGCCCGTAAGGCCTACGACCAATTAACCGAAAATCAGAAAAAGCTTGTAAGCAATTGCTCTCTGCTGGTTGAAGCGGAAATCGAAATCGCCGATTTGTATAAGGAAGCGTCAATGGCGGACCACAGAGCGATTTTTGAAGCAAGCGGGAAATATTTAAGCGCCTTGGGCACCCCCGGAGTTGGCTCTGCAGGCGGAGAATGGATGGTTCTCGGTCTGGTTCGTGCAGGGTATGAAATTTCTTCGGGCTATTACAAAAATGCGGTTGACTATGTAAAGGAAAATATCAACGGCAAGGAACAGCTGCATCGCTCCAAATCCACCGAAAACTCCCGTATGATTATAGCACTTTCCGCAGCGGGCTATGATGTCACCAATGTGGGCGGACATAATCTGCTTTACGGTATTACCGATATGGATTATGTGAAAAAGCAGGGAATTAACGGTCCTATCTGGGCACTTATCGCCCTTGATTGCCGTAGCTATGAGATACCTCAAAATGATGATGCCGAGGATATGGTGACCAGAGAAAAGCTTGTTGCCTACATTCTCGAAAAACAGCTTGCCGAGGGCGGTTGGGCATTGTCGGGCGAAAATGCAGACCCCGATATGACCGCTATGGCAATTCAGGCGCTGTCACCCTATTACAACAGCGATGAAAGGGTTAATTCTGCAGTGAATTCCGCCCTTCTGCGCCTTTCGGAAATGCAGGGCGACAATGGCTTGTTTGTATCCATCGACGGCGAAAGTATGGATTCCTGTGCGGCTATCGTTATCGCTCTTGCTTCCTTGGGTATTAATCCCGAAACCGACGAAAGGTTCATCAAAAACGGCATTTCTGTGCTGGATGCAATGTGTGTCTTTGCCCTTGATGACGGTAGCTTTGCCCATATAGAGGGCGGAAAGTCGGACGGAGCTTCTACCGAAAACGGCCTTTGCGCCTTGGCGGCATATTACCGTTTCCTCGATGAAAGAGCGCCCCTTTATGATATGTCCGATGTAGAAAATGCCACCCCCGATGCAGGGGATATGAGCAATAATCTTATCTTTCTTGTAATGGCTGTGCTTTCTGCCGTTGCTGTTATGAAAGCTCTTAAAAGAAAGCACTGAATAAAAAACGGCAGGTCCGTAAAGGAGAATAAAGGTTGAAAAAAATATACAGCTTTATATTGATAATAGCTTTTTTGGTGTCCCTTTCCTGTTGCGAGGGAAACCTGTCCTCTGCGGAGCTGAAGGATGTGTCGGATATACCCGAAAACGGCATTATTGAAAAATCGGTTTTGGATGAGCTGAAGGACAGCAAGGCCATAGGCACCTTCCGAGGTTGGTCCGACGACATAAAATATGAATGGATAATTTTCGGCAGAGAGCTGGAAAGCACAAGTGATATTAACCTTCTGATTGATACCGAAAAAACCGAAAAGGGGATAAAGCTCTTCTTTTCGCAGGAGGAGCCCCTTGCCTTCAATGCCTTTCTTTCCCTTTATCTCAATGAAAGGTGGGAGGGAAATGCATCTGCCGTAAAGGACGGCAGGGAGGTATATTCGGTTTCGGTAACAGGCAGCGAAAACAGCATTTTAAACCTTTCGGTAAAGGATATACACAACGGCTGTGAGATAATTCCCGTGGCCGTAAATGACAAAGAGGAGACCTCCCATATCCAATCTTCGGAAAGCGAAATTGAAGATGACGAAGGCGCAACAGAGGATTTTTCATCTGCCGATGAAAGCTCAAAGCCCTCGGAAACAAGCGAGGAAAGCATTGAAGAGAGCAGAGAAGACAGCAGGGAAGACAGCAAGGAGGAGAGCAGGGAGGAGGAAAAAATCCACACCTGCACCATATCCGTGGAATGCACTGCGGTCTTTAACAATTTGCAGGATTTGGATAAAGAAAAGCTTGCAATCATACCCTCCGACGGCATAATTTTACCTCCCACCCGGGTGGAATTTTCCGAGGGAGAAACGGTTTTCGATGTTCTGAAAAGCGTGTGCCGTGATAATAAAATCCCTATTGAGTATTCCTTCACACCGCTTTATAACAGCTCCTATATCGAGGGCATAGGCAATTTGTACGAGATGGATTGCGGTCCTCTTTCGGGCTGGGTTTGCCGTGTGGACGGCAGTTATCTCAGTGCCGGCTTTTCGGCCCATACTGTTTCCCACGGCGAAAAAATAGAGGTGCGCTACACCTGCGACCTTGGCAGGGATGTGGGCGAGGAGGGTGTAGGCAGTAAATGAAGGACAGCTTCGCAAACTATCACCCCTTTAATAATTTTCTCTATTTTACCCTTGTTATCGGCTTTTCGCTCGCCTTAAATCACCCGTTGGTGCAGCTTATTGCCCTTGTCTGCGCTTCTGCCTACGTTATCTGCATAAAGGGCAAGAAAGGGCTTTTGCCCCTGCTTAAATACTGCCTGCCCACGGTGCTTTTGACAGGCGGTATAAATTCCCTTTTCAATCACCGGGGAATTACGGTGCTATGCTATTTCAGCAACGGCAATCCCTTAACTTTGGAAAGCATACTTTACGGCCTTTCGGCAGGCATAATGCTGGTTACGGTTTTGCTTTGGTTCAATTCCTTTAACCGTGTGATGACCTCGGATAAATTTATCTATCTTTTCGGAAAAATCATCCCTGCCCTTTCCCTTGTGCTCAGTATGTCTTTAAGATTTGTGCCCAAATTCAAGCAACAATGGGAGAGGGTGACCGAGGCACAAAAAAGTATAGGCAGAGATGCTTCAAAGGGAAATATAATAAAAAAAGCAAAGACGTCTGTTGTCCTGTTTTCCGCAATGATAAGCTGGGCGCTGGAAAATTCCGTGGAAACGGCAGACAGTATGAAAAGCCGCGGCTACGGCTTAAAGGGCAGGACCGCCTTTTCCATATATAAATTCAATGATAGGGATAAACTGTTGCTTGTATGGCTTGTTTTTTGCGGTCTGCTTTTGTGGGCAGGTCTGCTTTTGTCGGCCTTCGGCTTCCGATATTTTCCCTATATCCGCTATGGGTCCCTTGATTTAACCACAATCCCCTTTTATGTGGTGTTTTTTGCACTGTGCATAACCCCCGTTGCAATAAATATTGAGGAGGAGAGAAAATGGAAAGCTTTGTATTCAAAAATGTAAGCTTTGCTTATCCCCAACAAGAGAATAAAGCACTCCGTAATATCTCCTTTTCGGTTAATCAAGGCGAATTCGTAATAATATGCGGCAAATCGGGCTGCGGAAAATCAACCCTGCTCCGCCATTTGAAAACCTGCTTAACACCCCACGGCGATCTTGAGGGCGAAATCCTTTTTGAGGGTGCGCCTTTAAAGAATACCGATGAAAGAATTCAGGCACAGCAAATCGGCTTTGTTCTTCAATCTCCCGAAAATCAGGTTGTGACCGACAAGGTGTGGCACGAGCTGGCTTTCGGTCTTGAAAGCTTGGGCTGTGACACCCCCACAATCCGCCGCCGTGTGGCGGAGGTTGCATCCTTTTTCGGTATAGAAAATTGGTTTTATAAAGAGGTCAGCCGGCTTTCGGGAGGCCAAAAGCAGCTGCTCAGCTTGGCGTCGGTTATGGCTATGAACCCGAAAATTCTGGTTCTTGACGAGCCCACCGCACAGCTGGACCCCATAGCCGCCGCCGATTTTTTGTCCCTGCTGGGCAAAATCAACCGTGAGCTTGGTATTACGGTTATCCTTACCGAGCACCGCTTGGAGGAGGCCTTTCCCTTTGCCACAAGAATTATTGTGATGGACAACGGAGAAATTCTTTGCGATGACGTTCCCGAAAGGGTAGGGCTCCGCCTCCGTGACAGCAACAGCGGTATGTTTCTTGCAATGCCCACCGCTATGAGGGTTTGGGCAGGATTGGAAACAAATATGACCTGCCCCGTAAACATTCGTGACGGCAGTGATTTTCTTACGGCTTACAGCAGAGAGCGGGAGCTTTTGCCCCTTGCTCCCGAGATGGAGCGTGTGTACGGCGACGGTACCGCATTGCAATGCGACGATATTCGGTTCCGTTATGAAAAGGACCTGCCCGATGTGTTAAAGGACTTTTCTCTTACCCTGCACAAGGGCGAATTTTATGCCCTGCTGGGCGGTAACGGTTCGGGAAAAACCACCTGTCTGAAGGTGATTTGCGGCTTGAAAGCTTCCTACGGAGGAAACATAAGGTCGGAGGGCAAAATTGCAATGCTGCCCCAGAATCCGCAGGCACTTTTTGTGAAAAAGACGGTTTATGAGGATTTGCTGGACACCTTGTCGGATGCAAAGCTTTCTGCAGAGGAAAGGGAAAGCAGAATTTCCCGTGTGGTTGCCCTGTGCGGCCTTTGGGATATTATGGACAGACACCCCTATGATATTTCGGGCGGTGAACACCACAGAGCGCCCCTTCCCAAGGTACTGCTGACCTCCCCCGATATTCTCCTTCTTGATGAGCCCACAAAGGGCTTCGATGCCGAATTCAAGGTATCCTTCGCAGGGATTATCCATAAGCTTACAAAGGAGGGTGTTGCCGTGCTGATGGTCAGCCACGATGTG
>JAZSDB010000109.1:0-1590 GCA_045530975.1 Eubacteriales bacterium | reverse complement strand
TTTCAAGGACAGGCGCCTTGAAAAATACTCCTATGATGCCCGAAACCTTGGACAAAGAGCGAAGCGATGCGCACAAGGTTTATGCGAATGTACGGGTATCCTAAAACCACTCAAAAACCGTGTGTTTTTGAGTGAGAGTTATTTATCCAAATAAGCAATAGCGGCAAGGGCAGCGGTGGCACCGTCGGCAACGGCGGTGGCAATCTGGCGAACACCCTTGGTGCGGCAGTCACCGGCTACAAACATACCCTCGGTGGCGGTAAGGCATTTTTCGTCGGAAACTATGTAGCCCCACTTGTCACGGTCGGCCATACCCTCGGCAATGGCGGTGTCGGGCGCAAGACCGATGGCAACAAATACACCCTCAAAATCCATTTTGGTTTCCTCGCCGGTGGCAAGGTTTTTAGCGGTAAGACCGCAAAGCTCACCGTTGTCGTCGCTGTGGAATTGGGTTACAACAGTGCCGAAAATGGCCTTTACATTGGGCTTTTCCATCAAAGCATCGGCAAGACGCTGTTCACCTGTAAAGGTTTCCAGGTTCTGAATAACGGTTACGCTCTTGCAGAGGTCGGCAAGGAGATTTGCCTCCTGCAGGGCGCTGTTGCCTCCGCCGATAACGGCGATATTCTTTCCTGCGTGGAAGGCACCGTCGCATACTGCGCAGAAGGAAATGCCGTTACCCACCAGGTCGATTTCACCGGGAACGCCAAGGAGGCGGTGCTTTGCACCGGTGGCAATGATAACCGCCTTTGTGAGGTGCTCTCCGCTGTCGGTTGTAATCTTTTTTGTGCCGTCTTCGAGAACCTCTATCTTTTCAACCTCTTCAAGCTCAACCTCGGCGCCCTGAGAAAGTGCCTGCTCCACGAGAGCATCGGCAAGCTCGTTGCCGGAAACCGAAACAAAGCCGGGGAAGTTTTCAATCTTGGGAGAAAAGGTCATCTGTCCGCCGAAGCTGCTTTTTTCGAGAACGAGAACTTTTTTATTTGCACGGCAGGCATAAACTGCGGCGGTAAGACCTGCGGGGCCTGCGCCGATAATTGTAATATCGTACATAATTTACATCCTTTTCTATTATAAACCCCCGAAGGTCTTTCGGGGGTTATAATTATTGTTTTTTATCAGCGGTTAGCTGCCTAAATACTTTTTAATGTTGGAAACGTTTACAATCTTTTCTGCACCGTTTTCACCGTTTACAACAAGGGTGGGTGCCTGCTTCAGGCCAAGCTCCTTTGCCAATTCGGGCTCATCCTCAACATAAACCTTGCGGTATGCAATGTTTGCCTTGTCGAGGAGGGAAGCGGCTATACGGCAGTTGGGGCAGGTTTTGGTTGCAAAGAGGATGGTTTCGGAAACACAGCCGAGAGCGGCTTCCTCTTCCTGCTTCTTAGCGCCGGTGTGAACCTCGTTCTTGTTGAGAACATCGTAGTTCACTCTGTCCTTGTATTCCTGTGCCTTACCTACGTTCCAGTTCTGAACAGGACGGTAGTAACCGGTAATACGGCTGTAAACCTCTGCCTTTTCACCGCATTCGGGGCATACGAAGTGCTCGCCTGCGATATAACCGTGGTTCTTGCAAACCGAATAGGTGGG
>JAZSDB010000108.1:0-3869 GCA_045530975.1 Eubacteriales bacterium | reverse complement strand
AATACTCCTATGATGCCCGAAACCTTGGACAAGCCGAAGGCGCGCACAAGGTTTATGCGAATGAACGGGCATCTGTAAACCGCCCGAAAATAATCTTTTTCGGGCGAGAGCGAAGCGATACTTCAACGTGACCTTGAAAATACGTTCAAGCCGTCGTTATCACGGTGAGGGGATAGCAAAGTCGCTCTGCGATACAACGTGAGCTCAAAAAGACAAAACCATAAAAAAGGCGACGATGTTATTGACGCTGTGGGAGCATATAGAGCCGCACAACCCGTTTTTCTCGTAGGAATAGGCAAACACCAAGGACGAGAGAACATAGATGGGAAGGGCGGATAGCTCCGTTAAGATGGGCGCCGCATAATCCAGATGGAGAAGGGCAAAGAGCAAAGCCGTAAAAATATATGCGATGGCACGGTTAATGCGCTTAATTTGCCCGAATACAAGGTGGCGGAAGATAAGCTCCTCCAGCACCGGCCCCAAAAGGCAGATGGGCAGAAAATACACCAAGGGGTTGCTTTCCGACTTGTATGCGCTGGAAATCTGAAAGCTGTTGGCACTGATGCCAAAGCCGCTCTCCCTCACATATTCCAAAGGAATGCACACCAGCGCAAGAAGCAGGCCCCAAAGGGCGCCTGCGCCCAACCTTCTCCAAAGGTTTTTTTGGGTTTTCATTGGTTATTCCTTGCTCTTGTAGAAATCTATGGTTTGCTGCATAGCGTATTCCGCAGAACTGAGCTTGCCTTCAACACTGCTCTGGAAGGAGCCCTTGGGGTTATCGGCCATATCCTGCAAGAGACGGTCAAGACCACCCCAAGCGAATACCATACCGATGTCGCAGGCACGGTTGGGAAGGATGTAATTGTTTATCATATCGGCGGAATCGTCATCACGGGTCTTCATATAGGAAAGCACGGTTTCCTGATAATCTCTTGCCAGAGTTTTATGGGAGAATGCGCCCATAACGTTAAGCACGTCAACGGCCATCTGAAGCTTTTCGCCGGTAACGCAAACGGGGATAGCTAAGCAGGATGCGCCCCAGGGGTTAACGAGGGAATAGTAATCCTCCTGCTTGAGCTCAAACTTGGGCTCGGGAAGTACACCGAAATGCTGTTCCATATCACCCAAAGTGGTAACGGTGCCGAGAGCATCGTTGAAGTAGAGGTTTCTGCCGGAAATAAAGGCCTCACGGGTAAGGTCGGTGGGGGTGTCGGTAAGTACAAAGTAATCGTTGGCGGAAACATAGTAGCCGGTACCCTGAACGAAATCCTGCAGCTTATCCATTACCTTGGTGCTGCGCTCGGTAACCATTGTAATGGTGGGGTAGCCGTCGGCATCTCGGCTGGCAATTCTTTCGCCTGCGCCAAAGAAGATGCCCCACATATCGTCTGCCTGACCGCTCCAGCCGTATTCATCCTTGTAGTTGATGATGTTGTTGCCGTCACGGTCATTGCTGATGAGCTTTGCGGTTTCGAAGGCCACGTCAACGGTCCACTTGCCTGCGCGAACAAGCTCGTAGGGGTTGCCGCCGTAGGCCTCGGTAAGGCCGTATTTCTTCCAAACGTCGAAATTAAAGAAAAGTGCGGAGGTGCAGGCCTTGTTTACAAGACCGATGTCGCCTATGGTGAAGTAGAGCTGATCGGCGTAGGTCATGGAATCGTTGAATTCCTGATTCCACCAGGGTGCATCAATCTTCAGGCCGTCAAGCTCAAGCAGATTGTAAAGGTGGTCGTCAACGGCAAGGGATGCGCCGTCGTAAAGGCAGGGAACAACAATCTGATAATCCTCGGTGGAGGCAAGATTGTCCATTGTAACCTTGCTCAGCATTTCGCCGTGCTGTCTTTGGGGTGCGTGGAACTGAATTTCCTCGATGGTGATGCCCAGCACGTCTTTAACCTTTTCCTCACGGAGCTTAAGGTCATCATTTATTATCTGAGGGTAGGTCTGGTCGGCGCCTTCATCGTAAAAGGTGCCTACGTTGTTAAGGATTTCCGATTCATAAATGGTATTGGTGCTGTTGGTAAGGAAGGTAATGGTTTCGTCATCATAAAAACGACCGCCCGCAAGATCAATATATTCCTGATCGGCATTGGTCTGGGAGGTCTGGCTTTTTGTATCCTCCTCCTTGTTACAGCCCGCCAAAATCAGGGAGCTTACAAGGCAGAGAAGCATTAAAAGCGAGAAAAATCTGCGCATTTTCATAAAAATACTCCTTTTTCTAAAGATATACTCCCATATCATACCACAAATCCGTCCGATTTTCAAGAGAAATGCTCCTTTTTGGTCATAATTTATTAAAATGAGAAATCGCCTATTGCAATAAGAGGAAAAATCATTTATAATGACCTTGTAATTAAAGGAAATTAAAGGAGCTTCGCTATGAAAATAGGCGTATGTGTGAATTTTACGGACATTAATGAAATCCCCTCCAAGTTTAAGGTTCTGAGAGAGCAGGGCTTCGATAACTGCCAGCTTCTTTCTTGGGTTCCCGCCACCTGGACCGACGAAAATGCCCGTCTTATCAAGGAATATCAGGCGGAATACGGTGTAGAAATCTCTGCATTCTGGTGCGGCTGGGAGGGCCCTCAGGTGTGGAACTTCTATGAAGGCCACGAAACATTGGGTCTTGTGCCCGTGCAGTACCGTGAAATGCGTGTGAAGAACCTTTGCGACGGTGCGGATTTTGCGGCAAAGCTGGGTATTGTAAATGTGGTTACCCACATGGGCTTTATCCACGAAAACCCCAACGATCCCGATTTCAAGCCCTTCTGTGCGGCAGTTAAGAGGGTTGCCGACCATTTGAAGGCCAACGGCCAGTGGCTTCTCTTCGAAACCGGTCAGGAAACTCCCGTTGCAATGCTCCGCTGCTTCGAGGAAGCGGGCGCAGACAACCTTGGTGTAAATCTGGATACCGCCAACGTAATTCTTTACGGCAAGGCAAACCCTGTGGACGCTTTGGATGTTTTCGGCAAGTATGTAAGAAACCTCCACGCAAAGGACGGTAAATATCCCGTAAACGGCCACGAGCTTGGCGTGGAAACCGCCATCGGCGAGGGCAAGGTTGATTTTTACGGTGTAATCAAGGGACTTCACGCTCTCGGCTATGACGGCTATATCACTATCGAGCGTGAAATCGAGGGTGAACAGCAGGCAAAGGACATCATTGCCGCCAAGGAATATCTTGAAAAGATTATCGAAAAAGTTACCAAGTAAAGAATATTTTAATTGCATAATTAAATAGCAAAATACGGCTCTGTGTAAAAGCAGAGCCATTTTTTATAAAAAAGAATTATTGAAAGGGGCGGTGGTGGCGGTTAAAAGGGTATTATATACCATCTCCATCTATTTCTTTTTCTATTTCTTTTTCTTTCTCTATATCAGTTAATTTTGTTGAACAAATTTAACATTTGTTCTTTTTGTTCAAAGCTTCCTGCTTCAACAAAGTCCATAACGCTCTTGACTATCCTGTACTCGCCAACGGGCAGAGAGCCGTAGAGCCACTCCCAGTTCACCTCAAACTCAGTTTTACCGTCTTTATTGATGATCCACGCTACAGCATTCCATGCGTAGTTTTCCGGTAGCGTATCAACTCTTTCCCACGCACCGTCTTTTTTTACCTGCAAAGCATAGTCTTCTCCTGTATCAAGAGTACCCTTTGCGTTTCCTCCCTGCTGTTCAAAAACAAGAGTCAGGCCTTGCGGTGTAACGTTTTCGGCCTTAAGGGTAAGTCCCCATTTATCCGTCTTTTCCTCTGCTTCAAAAACTATCCATTTTTCGTTTATAAAAAGCTCTATGGTGTTTTCATCCATCCTCTGGTAGCCGTAACCCGTACCGAAGTTTGACTGATCGTTTTCAGTCGGTACCTCGCT
>JAZSDB010000073.1:0-1505 GCA_045530975.1 Eubacteriales bacterium | reverse complement strand
GGAGGACCGTCTTTGTGTACGTCCCACCAGCGAAACCCTTTTCTGTGAGCATTATTCCAACATTATTCATTCCTACCGTGACCTGCCCAAGCTTTACAATCAGTGGGTAAGCGTTGTACGTTGGGAAAGAACCACCCGCCCCTTCCTCCGCACCCGTGAATTTTTGTGGCAGGAGGGACACACCATCCACGCCACCGCCGAGGAAGCTATCTTTGAAACAGAGCAGATGCTTAATGTATATGCCGATTTCTGCGAAAAAAGTCTTGCCATTCCCGTTATAAAGGGCAAGAAAACCGAAAGTGATAAGTTTGCAGGCGCAGAAGCAACCTATGCCATCGAGGCACTTATGCACGACGGTAAGGCATTGCAGGCGGGCACCAGCCACTATTTCGGCGACGGCTTTGCAAAGGCCTTTGATATTACCTATACCAACAAGGAAAACAAAAAGGTTCATCCCTTCCAGACATCCTGGGGCGTAACAACCCGTCTTATCGGCGCTATTATTATGACTCACGGCGACGACAGAGGTCTGGTGCTTCCTCCCGATGTAGCTCCCATTCAGGCGGTTATCATTCCCATCGCGCAGCACAAGGAAGGTGTTCTCGACCGTTGCTCCGCTTTGAAGGAGGAATTGGTTAAGGCAGGCATCCGTGTGAAGCTGGATGACAGTGATGCAAGCGCCGGCTGGAAGTTCTCCGAATATGAAATGAAGGGCGTTCCCGTACGTATAGAGCTGGGCCCCCGTGATATAGAGGCGGGCAACTGCGTGGTGGTATCCCGTGTAACCGGCGAAAAGCAGATTGTTTCTCTTGAAAACATCGGCGAAACCATTAAAGCCGCTCTTGTTAAGGCCCACGACGATATGTTTGAAAAGGCATTGGACAACCGTGCAAAACGCACCTACCACGCCGAGAACATCGATGATATCCACAAAGCTCTTACCGAAAAGGGCGACGGCTTTGTCTTTGCTCCCTGGTGCGGCGATGAGGCCTGCGAGGACGAGGTTAAGGACAGAACCGGCGTTGGCTCCCGTTGTATCTACGACGGCATAAGCTTTGAGGGCAAAAAGTGTGTTTGCTGCGGCAAGGAAGCCAAGTTTGGCGTTGTTTGGGCAAAGGCATATTAACGGTCCGACGAAAATATAAAATCCCCGATTTCTCGGGGATTTTTTTATCGGAACATTATCTGT
This sequence comes from Eubacteriales bacterium, assembly GCA_045530975.1. Classification (GTDB taxonomy): domain Bacteria; phylum Bacillota; class Clostridia; order Oscillospirales; family CAG-382; genus Coliplasma. The sequence goes on along the minus strand of JAZSDB010000073.1, from coordinate 316 downwards.
TCTCCCTTGACGGAATACAGTCCACCGTAACAACCCTTACGGTATATCCGTACATCAGACGGGCATCATTTGCCTCCTCGGGGGTATAGACCGTTTTTACGTGCTGACCGAAGCTGTTGTAAAGCTCGTATTTGCGAAACCCCTGCAATATATACATTTTTCTCACCTCTGCCCCTTTTATTTCACGTTAAAAATATATTCCCCTTTTCCGTTTTTTATGCACCCAACGGAAAAAAGAGGGGTTCCTTAAAGCTTTAATGGAAATAATGTGCAAAAAAGTTTGAATTAATGTTATTTTTTGTATTGAAATTGTACT
>JAZSDB010000118.1:0-5760 GCA_045530975.1 Eubacteriales bacterium | reverse complement strand
TGTATTTCTTTTCCAATTCCTTCATTAATTCTTACCCTTGCGGTATAGGAACCGCAATATCCTATCATTTCTTTTTTTAAATCTGCGCCCACTTTTGAAAAAGTGGACAAAACTTTTTAAGTCTGCGTTGCAGTGTCGTGGAAATATATTTCCATCTCACCGCAATATCGAATCCTCGATTGCACTTTTTTAAGTCTGCGCCCACTTTTGAAAAAGCGGACAAAACTTTTTAAGTCTGCGTTGCAGCATCGTGGAAAATTATTTCCCTCTCACCGCAAACAGCCAATACAATGAAAAACGTACGTTTTCATCGAAAGCCAATTTATTTTTTAAGCATATTCATAACCAAGCCGGTTTTGAGCTTGGGATAGAAGTAGGTGCTCTTCTGAGGCATCTTATCGCCTGCAAGGGCAACGGCCTTGATCTGGCTTACCTTGGTAGCATTTATAAGGAAAGCGGCAGTTGCTCTTCCGTCCTGAACAGAGGCAATGGCCTCCTCAAGGGAACGGGTATAACGGAGGTTAATCTGGTTTGCCATATTCTCCTTATCAATACCCAGCGCATTTTCCAAAACAAAGGAGTGGAGAATGCTTACGTCCAGATCGCTGTATGCTTCACTGCGATTATCGATAATTCTCTTGGATTCTTCCTTGAACTTCATCAGCAGAAAATCCTCTCCGCCGGTGTAAAGAGCATAGGTCTTGCCGTCCTCGCCCTCGGAAAGTGCCTTTTCCATTTCGGAAAGAGGAAGCACGCTGCAATCAAAATCCTGCTTTACACATTCTGCCACGGAAGCTCTGTCAACCGCCTTATCCACAATCAGTCTGTGTGTGGGGAATACCACCAAGCCCTTATCGTCCATATCAACAAGAGTCATCAAAACATGGTCCACGTCACCGTTTTCGGGCACAAGGTTATTTTCCTTGCAGTGGTTTCTGAAATTAAGAGCGGTTTCATATCTGTGGTGACCGTCGGCAATAAAGAGCTGCTTGTCGGCAAGTGCATTTACAATCTTTTCGATTTCGCACGGACATTCAATCTTCCACAAGCTGTGGGTAACGCCCTCCTCGTCGGTAAAGCGATGAATGGGGGCCTCTGCGGTTTTTGCCGCCACAACGGCATTTATCACACCGCTTTCATCATTGTAAAGAGAATAGATAGAGGAGAAGTTACAGCCGGTAGCGCTCATCAGCTCAAATCTGTCCTTCTTTGCCTTGGTAAGGGTTTCCTCGTGGGGAAGCACCACCTTTTCGGAAAAGTCGCAAAGCTGAACACGGCAGACCATACCTGTAAGGCAATATTCCTTTCCTGCCACCGCAAATTCCTCACGGTAAACAAAAATACCTTCCTTTTCGTCACGGGCAAGAGTGCCCTCGGAAAGCCAGCTGTTCAAAAGCTTGCCTGCCTCGTTGTACTTATCCTCGCCCTGAGGAAGCTCCAGACGAACAAGGTTGTATTGGTTCCTTGCGATAAGCGATTCTCTCTCATCCTGAGAAATAATATCGTAAGGGGGGCACACGCAGGTGGAAATATCCCCTGCCTTTTCGGTAAAGCGCAATGCTTTTATGGGTTTGATTACTGCCATTTTTTTCCTCCAAAATATTTATAAGAAAATCATTTAACAAATTTATTATAGCTTTTTCAGCTTTGCAAAATTGCCCATCAGACGCTTTATGCTTCCGTTTTCAAATTCTATCTCGTAAAGCACATCTCCGCCCATGGGGTTGGCGCTCAAAACAATTCCGTTGCCGAACATAGGGTGTGCAACCCTGCTTCCCTCGGCTATGACATCGCTTTTTGCGGTGCTCTGCGCCGCTCTGCGCACATTTTCAAGGTAATTACTGCGGTCGGCATTGTTTTGCCTTATTCTTTGGGCATTATCCTGCATACCGTAACCCTTTTCACGAACCGCCGATGCATCGTAAACGCTCTGCGGAATTTCCTTTGCAAAGCGGGATACCATTTTGGCATCGGTACGGCCGTACATCATACGGGTGGTGGTGCAAAGCAGGAAAAGCTCCTTTTTGGCACGGGTTACAGCCACATAGGCCAGACGCCGCTCCTCCTCCAGACCGCCCTCCGCAAGGGATTGGGAGCTGGGGAACATACCCTCCTCAAAGCCGGGTATGAAAACTATCGGAAATTCAAGGCCCTTTGCCGAGTGAACCGTCATAAGCACCACGCTGTTGTCGCCTGCGTGATACCTGTCAACATCGCTCACAAGGGCAATCTCATTCAAAAAGTCCGCAAGGGTGGGATTTTCAGCCGTTTCCTCAAAGAGAGCCGCCGTGGAAACAAGCTCCAGCACGTTCTGCTCTCTTTCCTCGCCGTTGTCCTCCTCGGCAAGCATTGCACGGTAGCCCGTTTCCTCGATAACATAGGAAACGGTTTCGGCAAGCCCGTGATTAAGCGAAAACTGACGCAGCTTATGTATAAGAGAGGTAAACAGGCCCAGCTTGCCTGCCGAACGCATCAGCTCGGGGTATGCATAGGAGGTTTCCGCCGCACGGAACATACTGATTCCCTCGGAATTGGCAATCTCCGAAAGCTTTTCTATTGTGGTGCCGCCGATGGCACGCTTGGGTAAATTTATAATACGGGACAGACGGACATTGTCGGCAGGATTTGACATTACCGAAAGGTATGCCAGAATATCCTTTACCTCTCTGCGCTCATAGAAACGCAGGCCGCCCACTATTTTATAGGGTATTCTCTTTTTAACAAGAGCATTTTCCAGAGCGTTGGATATGGCATTTACACGGTACAGCACCGCAAAATCGCTGTACCTCGCGCCCTTTTTCACCCTTTCCGCAATGGTATCGCATATAAATTCCGCTTCCTCGGCCTGAGTGTAGAGCTTTTTAAGGTGAACTTTTTCACCCTCGGAGCTTTTTGTCCACAGCTCCTTGCCCTTTCTTCCTATGTTATTCTGTATAATGCTGTTGGCGGCGGTAAGTATATTGCCTGTGGAGCGGTAATTCTGCTCCAGACGTATAATCTTTGTATTATTATAATCGCTGTCAAAGCCGAGAATGTTCTCTATGGTGGCGCCTCGGAAGGAATAAATGGACTGGTCGTCATCGCCTACCACGCAAACATTGCCTCTGTCCCCTGCAAGAAGAGAAACCAGACGGCTCTGCGAGGGGTTTGTATCCTGATATTCGTCAACCAATATGTAGCGGAACTGCTGTGTATATCGCTCCAGCACATCGCTTTCCTCTTGGAAAAGCTGTATGGTAAGCATTATAATATCATCGAAATCCAGCGCATTGGCCTCCCGCAGCTTTCTTTGATACCTGTCGTAAACACGGGCGGTGTCTATCAATCTTACATCCCTGCCGGCGTCATACATAAGGTCCTCGGGAACCTGACATTTTTCCTTACAGCGGGAGATTGTGTTTATCACCGTTTTGGGAAGAAGCTTCTTTTCATCGATGTTAAGCTCCTTCATTACCTCGGCAATAAGCTTTTTGCTGTCGTCTGTATCGTAGATTGTAAAATCATTGGAATATCCCAATCGGTCAATATGCCTGCGCAAAATTCTCACACAGACCGAATGGAAGGTGCCTGCCCAGATGTCATCGGCCTGACGGCCAAGTGCCGATTGCAAACGGTTTTTAAATTCCTTTGCCGCCTTATTTGTGAAGGTTATGCAGAGCACACGGTAGGGAAATGCCGGCTCGATTGCACATTTTTTCAGCACCTCTGCGGCCATTTCCTTATTATTGCTTTTAAGGGCGGCCTCCATCTGCGGAACAAGCTCTGCCCATCCCTCGGGAGCGCTTTCCTCCTGCGATGCTCTTCCGAAAAGCACAATATTGGCGATACGGTTAACAATCACCGTTGTCTTTCCGCTGCCTGCGCCCGCAAGAACCAACAACGGTCCCTCGGTGGTATATACCGCTTCCCTCTGCATTTCGTTCAAGGAACCGAAATACATATCGAAAAGCGCCTTTTTCAGCTTTGAATAAGAGCCAAAATCGGTCATCTGCGCCTCTCCGTACAAATAAATACACATAATCAGCAATATTATAATACAATAAGGAAAACAAATCAAGTACAAATTGCATTTCCCGCCATACCTTTTTACAAAAAAACCTTTCCCGTACTGCCTTTTTGCAAATTATCAAAAATCTCATAAAATCCTATTGCATTTTTTGTGATAATGGTTTATAATTATTCTACCAAATAGGGTTAAAAGCCCAAAAAAATTGATAAGGAGAAACTTTTCATGAAGAAGATTCTTTCTGTTCTTCTCGTTGCGACAATGCTTTGCGCAATGTTCGCTCTTCCTTCCGCTGCAGCCGGTGAAAAGCCTTATATCAATGCAGAGCTCGAAGCTACTTTCACCAAGACAGCTCCCACCATTGATGGTAAGGTTAACGTAAAAGAATACGGCTCCATCAGCGCTAACCTCAACTCCAAGAAGGATGCAGACCAGTTCACCGTTCCCGGCGATGATCACGATGATTACAATGACTGGGATTTCGACTTCTACATCACTTGGGACAAAGACAACCTCTACATGGCTTGGGTTGTTAACACCGCAATTCACCACGGTCTTGAAAAAGCTACCTATGATGATAGCTGCAACAAGATCTCCGATGAATGGCCCGAAGACGGCTCTCAGCTCGGTCACATGTGGTGGAACTCCTGCGTACAGTTCATCATCACTCCCGGCGCTCCCCAGAGCGGCTCTACCTCTTATCAGACCTCTGCTTATGCAGGTAACTACCTCGAAGTAGGTCTTTCTCTCCTCGATGACGGCGAAATCGGTCGTGTTGCTTGGTCCTATCCTAAGGGCGTTGACGGCACCACCATCTCCATCAACGACTGGAACGCAGATATCGTTAGAGACGATGCTGCAAAGACCACCACTTATGAAGTTGCTATTCCCTGGAGCATGTCCGGTGTTGCTGTAAGCGGTACCAATGCTCAGTTCGGTCTTACCTTCGCTGTTGCAGCTCAGAACGACTACAACAAGGACAAGAAGGGTATGATCGAATGGTGCGATGCTATCATCGGCGGTAAGAAGGCAGACAATGCCGGCGTTGTTACCCTCAAGGGTGGTAATGTTGATCAGACACAACAGACTCCTGTTCTCGTTGACGGTCCCATCCCCGAAGAAGCTAATGATAAGATTCAGCTCCGTGTTGACGATATCAACACCCAGATCCAGTCCGAAACCTCTTCTCTCCGTATCGATCCCACCGCTGCTATCAACACCAACTGGGCATACGCAATGCTCCTCGCTCCCGTTGAAGGCAAGGACAATGTTTATTCCGTAGTTGCTGGTATGGACGGTCAGGGCGAAGAAGTTCTCTTCGAAGACCTCTATGCAGAAGGCATGCTTATCTTCGGTGTTCACTCCGACGGTAAGTCTGAAGCTGATGCTGAAACCTATGCAGGTTACACTCGCAGAGCTGCTGCTGCTTCCATTCCCGTTGGCTCCGAGCTCACTCTTTGGGGTGTTAACGTTGCTGAGCAGAAGCTCCAGTTTTCCAACGCTTTGTTCTATGTAACCTACCTCGCTGAAGCTCCCGTTGAAGATCCTGTTGAATCCTCCGACGTTCCTTCTGAATCTGTTGAAGAATCCAGCAAGGTTGAAGAATCCAGCAAGGTTGAAGAGTCCAGCAAGGTTGAAGAATCCAGCAAGGCAGACTCCTCCGATGTTTCCGCAGCTGACGAAGAAGAAGGCGGCGCTCTCATCTGGATCATCATTGCTATCGTAGCTGTTGCAGTTATCGCTGTAGTAGTTGT
>JAZSDB010000040.1:0-4965 GCA_045530975.1 Eubacteriales bacterium | reverse complement strand
CTTCAATCTGATTATGAGATGCCCTCAATATTCAAATTCAGACGAGGAGCCCGATTATTATGATTACTGCGGTCTGGAAATTTTCAAGTACGGATATTTCAACCATAAAAAAGAATTGGGTGTTATAACCGACGAGGAATTGGCTGCCTTCAACCAATTGAAGGTTCCCGAAAAGGAATTGCAGGATTTCCTTACAAGACGTGAAATCAACTGCGCTTTGAACATCGAAACCCTTAACCTTATCGAGGAAAAGGTTATAGACTTTTTGATTATTCCCCAGGATGACTCCAGCGAATTCGGCTGGACAGCCATCGACCAACGAAAGATAAGCAAAATAATCAGCCAAAAAACCCTTCAGCTTTCGGCATATATGTATCCCGGCGCCGACGAGGTTGCAAACACCCTGCTTTCCAAATTGGTTTTGAAGATAGAGCAGAAAAGACCGCTGTTTTACGTAAAATACAACAGCATCAATGCCCCCAAAACAATTCCCTTTTTGGAAGACAGACATTTGGATATCACAGTAACCTATCAGATTCTTGCGGCAGGCGGTCTTATCACTCAAAATCTGAGCGAAGCGGATATTGTACTGTTTGTAAACGCCAACGGAATTGCAATGCTGGAAGAAGCAACCCTTGACCATAAATGCGACAGAGGTATGACAACCTTCAGAAATATGCCTGAATTTATGGAGTTTATGGATTATTGCGTAAATGACCTGAAGAAAAAGGTAGCAGTTGCCGACGTGGCAACCATAAACGGTTCGGATTTTGAGCTTATTGCAATGATGGAGCAAAAGGATCTGTTGCTTAAGGTGGCATCCTATGCGGGCTGGAACACCTCCAGCAATACCTTGGGTACCTGCATTCCCCACGCCATCGTGAACTATCTTTACGGCAATACAAAAGCTCATTTTGACTTCTTGATTTCCAGATATATCGAAGATTTTGCATATATGACCTATGTAAGAGAAAAGGTTGCAAGCACATTGGGAAGCAGAGGTATGAGCTACGAATTGGTTGACGGAAAGCGCGGAGCAATTGCGCAGGAGGTCAAGGCCGAAATTGAAGAGTTTATAACAACGCATCTCAAATCCATCAAGAATAATTATGTTATAAAGGATTGCTATATGCCCTGGTCCAGAATGTTTGAGGTTGGACTTATAGCAAGCTATAAATAAATCAACAGCGACAAAATCCGCCAAGAATAACGTTATTTCTCCATATAACAAAAACCTCGATGAAACCATTTCATCGAGGTTTTATTATTAAAATTTTGCGCCGATGCTGTGTTGCAGAAATGCGGCGGTTTTTGCAGATTTGGGGTTGGTGAAAAATTCCTCGGGGGATGCCTCCTCCTCGATAATACCGTCTGCAAAGAAAACAATACGGTCGGCCACATTACGGGCAAATTCCATTTCGTGGGTAACCACGATCATTGTTTTTCCCTTATCCTTCAATTCCTTGATAACACGCAACACTTCGCCGGTAAGCTCGGGGTCGAGAGCGCTGGTGGGTTCATCAAAGCAGAGAACTGCCGGCTCCTGCGCAAGAGCACGGGCAATAGCCACACGCTGCTGCTGTCCGCCCGAAAGCTGGCAGGGGTAATTGGACATCTTCTGCTCCAATCCAACCTCCTTCAGCAGGTCGGCCGCCTTTGCCATATTACGCTCCTTTGCCTCTGCAATTGCTGCGCGGCGTGCACGTCCGAAACGGGTTGCGGATTTGATTCCCTCAATAGAACGAAGCTGCATGGGAAGATAAACGTTTTCCAATGCTGTGTATTGGGGGAAAAGATTGAACTGCTGGAAAACTAGGCCCATCTTCAAGCGCATGGAACGGATTTCCGCAGGGGTATATTTTTCACAGGCATCGAAATGGAAGCTGTTTCCTATATCAATGGTACCTGTATTTGCCATCTCCAAAAAGTTCAAACAACGGAGGAATGTGGTTTTACCGCCGCCGGAGGCACCGATTACCGCCACTACCTCGCCCTCCTCCAAAGAAAAATCTATTCCGTGGAGGACAGCGGTGTTGCCAAACCTTTTTGTAAGATTGCGTACTTCAAGAAACGCCATAATACACCTTTAAACCTTATAATAGGAAAGCTTCTTTTCCCAATAACCAAAGAGCAACGTAAGAGCGCCCACAAATACCAGGAAGAATACTGCGATATAGAACATAGGCCATACCATTGCCTTTGCGAGGAACTGCATTTCGTTTATGTAGAATATTTCCGCAACGGCAATTACACGGGCCAGAGAGGTATCCTTAACCAGAGTGATAACCTCATTGCTGAGGGGCGCAAGAATGCGCTTTACAACCTGCATAAGGATAACCGTAAAGAAGGTTTCACGGGCTGTCATACCAAGCACCTGCGCCGCTTCGTACTGTCCACGGGGGATGCTTTCTATGCCGCCACGGTAGATTTCCGAGAAATAGCAGGCGTAATTGATAACAAAGGCCACCAAAGCGGCATAAAATCTGCCGTTTTCAACCGCAAAGGGCTGTGCGTCGAAAAGCAAGCCGGGAACATAAAACACCACAAAAAGCTGAAGCATTAAGGGAGTTCCTCGGATTACCCAAACTACCACCTTGCAAAGCCAGGAAAGGGGCTTGAACTTCGACATAGAGCCGAAAGCTATAATCAGCCCGAGAGGAAGGGCGAAAAGCAGGGTAAGCGCAAACAAGGTACAGCTAACGCCAAACCCGTCAAGAAGCCCTAATGTGACTGTGGTAAAATTCATTTGTCGCTACCGATGTTTTCAATAAGGTCGTTGGAAAGGCCGTATTTTTCAGCGAGCTTGGCAAGAGTGCCGTCTTCGGAAAGTGCCTTGATAGCTTCATTGATCTTTTCGGTAAGGTTACTGCCCTTGCGGCAACCGATAGCGTAAACCTCAGATTCGGGTTCAACTGCCTTGTTGATGGAAAGTGCGGCATAGTCGCCCTTGCCTACCATGGAGTTTGCCATCTGATAGTCGATAACTGCGAAATCGGCATTGCCGGAAATGAGCTCCATAAGTGCCTTGGTCTGTGCGGTGAAGGTGGTAACAAGCTCTTTATCGCCTGCGATGTCAATAGCTACGCCTTCGCCGGAGGAACCGCCCTCAGCAACACCCTTCTTGCCCTTGAGAGCATCTGCGGTGTTAAGCTCTTCCAAACGGTCTGCCTTGGTAACGAGGCACTGACGGTTTTCAAGATAGGAATAGGTGAAATCCACATATTCGGTACGGGAAACGCCATCGCTTTCCATACCATAGGTAAAGCCGTTCCAGATAAGGTCGATATTACCGCTGTTGAGCTCGGTGTATTTACCGGGCCAGTCGATAACCTGGAACTTAACTTCAACATCGAGATAATCTGCAACTGCTTTTGCAAATTCGGTATCGAAGCCAACCAATTCGTCGCCTTCATAATAGTTCATGGGAGCATATTCGGTAATACCGCAAACAAAGTAGCCCTTTTCCACTACCTTGCCCCAGTCGCCCTCTGCCTTTTCGCAAGAGGTGAAGCATGCAACCATACTTACAATGCAGAGAACTGCAAGAAAAACAGATAAAATTCTTTTCATGATAGTTTCCTTTCTTTCACTTTAATATGCTAAAGTGTTATTGCCTTATTATACTACATTAAACCCGTTTTGTAAAGGGTTTAATTCAAATATCTTTCATAAAAACATCTTTTTCTTTATTTATTTTCAAATACTTGAACAGGAATGAAAAAAGTGATAAAATACAAAGGAGGTGATTAATTTGTCACAGGCAGAGCTCATTATATTGGACTTCATAAGAACCCACCTGACATCCCCATTTATGGACGCTCTGATGAAGGCGATAACCTTTCTCGGCAACGGCGGATGGTTTTGGATTGTCACGGCACTTACTTTAATTATTATACCTAAAACAAGAAAAATAGGGATTACCGTGGCGGCGGCAATGATTCTTGACGTAATTATCTGCAATCTCACATTAAAGCCCCTTATAGGACGTATTCGCCCCTATGAATTGAAGGGTGCAATAGATTTGATTATCCCCATCCCCTCCGATTATTCTTTTCCCTCGGGCCATTCCGCCATTTCCTTTGCGGCGGCATCGGCTATTTTTGCCCACAGCAAAAAATGGGGCACTCCCGCTTTGATATTGGCTGCATTGATTGCCCTTTCCCGTCTGTATCTTTATGTTCACTTCCCCACCGACATTTTAGGCGGCGCCATTGTAGGTACACTCTGCGGTACCGCCGCATATTTCATTTTGAAAAAGACATATAAATAAAGAAAAACCTCGATAAATGTATCGAGGTTTTAATTTTGCACTGATATTCAGCTGCGATGAGCGGATTTCATTTCCTCCGACTCAGCGGCCGTCTGATTGATAACCTTCGGGTCACGGAAGGTAGGCACAACCTGCGCAATAACCGCCTTTACACAATCGGAGCCCAAGGTCATAGCAGAGCTTTCCAGAGCATTCTTCAATGCGGAAAGCTTTTCCTCTACCTGCTGACGGGTGAGAGGAGCGTCCTTTTCAATAAAGATAAGCTTATTTTCGGTCATATCCAGAGTTTCGCTCTTCATAAGCAATTCCTCATAGAGCTTTTCGCCGGGACGAAGACCGATTTCTTCTACCTTTATATCCACCTCCGGTTCAAAGCCGGAAAGCTTAATCATATTTATCGCCAGCTCATATATCCGAACCGGCTTGCCCATATCAAGCACGAACAGCTCGCCCTTTTGAGCCATTGCGCCGGCAGTCATAACCAGCTGGCTTGCCTCCGGGATGGTCATAAAATAGCGCACAATACGTTTATCGGTAATGGTGACGGGACCGCCTGCCGCTATCTGACGCTTGAAGAGAGGGATTACAGAGCCATTGGAGCCAAGCACGTTACCGAAACGAACTGCCGCAAAGGCGGTTTTGCTGTCGCTTCTGCACTGCACTATCATTTCACACAGACGCTTGGAGGCACCCAT
>JAZSDB010000189.1:0-36901 GCA_045530975.1 Eubacteriales bacterium | reverse complement strand
TATTCTCTCTGGTTCCTCCGTGAAGCAAAATACCTCAATAATGCAAGAATGCGTCTTGATACCTCCTGTGCCATTTCCGGTACCGGCTTCTGTATCAGCAGAAAGGTTGTTGAGCGTAATAACGGTTGGAAATACCATCTTTTGACAGAAGATATCGAATTTTCAATAGATATGGCAGTTCAGGGCGAAAAAATCGGTTACAGTGCCGGTTCTATCGTTTATGATGAACAGCCCGATACCTTCAAGCAATCCTGGAACCAGCGTCTCCGTTGGTCCAAGGGCTTCTATCAGGTTTTCGGTAAATACGGAAAAAGTCTGTTCAAGGGCATATTTAAGGGCTCCTTTGCCTGCTACGATATGCTTATGACGGTTTTCCCCGCTCTTATGTTTACCATTCTTTCGGTGCTTTGCTGCATCGGCGAGTGTATCTACGGTGCTACAATTTTCGCACAGAACCCCAATTTGAACGTATTCCTCGTTCACTGCCTCACGCCGGTGCTGTATTTCTCCACCATCATCTATATGCTTATATTCGTGGTTGGCTTTATTACCATGATTACCGAATGGGATGTTATAGACGCACCTCCCGGTAAGCGTATCAAGTACCTTTTCTCCTTCCCCATATTTATGCTCAGCTATGCGCCCATTGCGGTTGTGGCACTTTTCAAAAAGGTTGAATGGACCCCCATTGAGCATAAGGTTACAAAATCCATAAACGATATGGAAAACAAGGAAGAAGCACAGGAAAATAAGCCCGCTGACGGTGAATAATCTTTAGAAAATCAAATGATAAATTATACTGCGGAGCCTCCTCCGCAGTATTTTTTTGCCCCAAAAGAACATTTGTTCTTGACAAACGTTTGTTCTGATGATACAATAATCCGTGGAGGCGATATTATGTATATGGGGCCGGACGGTCATAAAATAATGTATAATTCTAACTTTAAGGAAAGGGATGCTCAAAAGGGAAATAATAAACAGGTCCGCACTATACTTCATTGTGATGCGGATTCATTTTTTGCTTCCTGCGAAACTGCTCTTCATCCCGAATATGCCGCCGTTCCTATGGCGGTTTGCGGAAGTGTTGAGGACCGCCACGGAATAGTTTTGGCGAAAAACGGCCTTGCCAAGAAATTCAATATAAAAACCGGCGAAACCCTTTGGCAGGCAAAGCAAAAGTGCCCGTCACTACTTACAGTACGCCCTACTTACGGGCTGTATTCTCAGATGTCCGAGAAAATGAACCGTATATTTTATGATTATACCGATCTGGTAGAGCCCTTCGGTATAGATGAAAGCTGGCTGGATGTTACCGGCTCCCTCAAGCTTTTCGGCAACGGTGCGCAAATTGCAGAGTCTATAAAGCGTAGAGTGAAGAGGGAATTGGGGATAACCGTTTCTGTGGGCGTTTCTTTTAATAAGGTTTTTGCAAAGCTGGGAAGCGACCTTAATAAACCCAACGGCACTGCCGTTATCACTCTCGAAAATTATACGTCGCTGGTATGGAATCTGCCTGTTTCCTACCTCCTTTTTGTGGGTCCCTCCTGCGCAAAAAGATTATCTGATGTGGGTATAAAAACCATTGGGGATCTGGCTGTTTGCGATGATAAATTCATATCCTCCTATATGGGGAAAAACGGCTTGCTGATAAGGGATTTTGCCTTGGGACGGGATTATTCCGCCGTATCTCCCATGGGCTACGAGCCGGAGCCGAAATCCCTTAGTAACGGTATGACCTTCAAAGCAAATCTGGTTAATGACTATGATATTTCCTTTGCTCTCACCTATCTGTCTATGACGGTGGCCGAACGGTTGAGAAAGCACGGGCTTTTCTGTAATAATGTGGCCGTTACTATGAGATTTCCGAACCAGATATCCGTAAACCGCTCTCGCCGTCTTGCACGCCCGACTTGCCTTTATAATGAAATTTCCTCGTCGGCAATGGAGCTGGTAAAGGATAATCTTCCGCCCGATACCGAAATATATGCTATTACGGTTCATTGCGAAAAGCTGTCCCGCAACGGTGAAAATTCAATGCAACAGCAGTTTTTTCTGTCAAAGGAGGAGGAAAGGTCACAAAAGCTTCTGTCCTTGGAAACCGCCGTGGATAAAATCAAAAGCCGTTTCGGTAAAAACTCCATATCCATTGCTTCGGCCATAAATAATCCTTTAATATAGGTTAAATTTAATACAAGTTTAATAATATATACGGTTTCTTTGTTCATAAATTGTATGTATTTTCCTTGACTTTCTTATAATGTTGTGTTACAATCAAAACGATAATGGATGAAAATCGCAATCTGTTGTTTTGTATATCTCAGAGGGTTTGAAATGAACGAAAAAAACAGTAAAGATGTATTTGAAATAGATGTAAAACGGCTTTTTAAAGCGGTATGGAAAAAAATATGGTTCGTAGCTCTGGCTTCTCTGCTTTTTGCGGCAATAGCTTTGGCTGTTACCGTGTATTTTATAGTGCCTCAGTACCAGTCCTCCGCAATGTTTTATGTGAATAACAGCGCGTTTTCGGTGGGCGAGATTTCTCCCAGTATAGATTCGGGCGATATTACCGCCTCGAAAAACCTTGTAGACACTTATATTGTAATTTTGAATACACGCTCCTGTCTGAATGCGGTTATCGATTATGCGGAGCTTGATTATACCGCGCCTCAGCTGAAATCAATGATCACCGCACGCTCTGTGAATTCCACCGAGGTGTTCGAGGTAATCATTACAGGGGCCGATCCGGTGGAAGCTGAAAAGATTGCCAACGCTATCGCCTATATTCTTCCCAATAAAATTTCCGATATAGTTGAGGGTACCTCCGCAAAGGTTGTTGACCACGCTATTGTGCCCACCTCTCCCAGCTCTCCCCACCGTGTAAAAAATACACTTGTGGGCTTTGCTGTGGGCTTTATCGTTTCGGTATTGGGCGTTGTTCTCAGAGAATTGTTTGATAATACCATCCATACGGAGGATGATATTGTTGCAGTGGGTTATCCCATCCTTACTGCGGTTCCCGATATGTCGGTTTCTTCAAAGGGCGGATATTACGGTAAGTACGGTAAGTATGGTAAGTATGGTAAGTATGGTTCCTATGGCAAAGCTTCCCAGAATAAGAATGCCAACGGAAAACAGCCGGTGCTGGTAGGCGAGAATATAAGCTTTGCGGCGTCGGAAGCATATAAGCTTCTCCGTACCAAGATAGAATTTTCTTTTGCCGATGACAGCAAGTGCCACGTTCTCGGTATTTCCAGTGCATTAACAGGTGAGGGTAAGAGTCTTTCCTCGGTTAATTTGGCATATACCCTTGCGCAGCTGGGCAAAAAGGTACTGCTTATAGACTGCGATATGCGCCGTCCTTCTCTGGCGTTGAAGCTTGATATTCAGCGTGTTCCGGGCTTGTCCAATTATCTTGCGGGTATGAACGATCTGGATTGTATCCTCAGGGTTTGCAGAAGCGGTGAAAGCGATGAGGCAGTGCCCTTCCACGTTATTGCCGCAGGCCGTGTTCCTCCCAACCCCATAGAGCTTCTCAGCTCTGAAAAAATGCAAAACTTCATCACCACTCTTCGTGAGTGCTACGATTATATCCTTCTCGACCTGCCCCCCGTAGGTGAGGTGAGTGATGCTATCGTTGCCGCTAAGATGGTGGACGGAATGCTTTTGGTGGTATGTCAGAATTACTGTACCCGTAATGCCTTTGCTCATGCTGTTGAGCAATTTGAATTTGTAAATTCCCGTATAATCGGTGTTGTAATGAACCGCATTAACGAAAACGGCGGCCGTTACGGATACCGCTACGGTAAAAAATATTATAAAAACAGTAAATACGGCTATGCCTCCAAAACCGAGGAATAACCGTCAAAAGGATTGAATTTATGGGCAGGGTTATCGATTTTCACACCCATATACTTCCGGGTATGGATGATGGCAGTAAATCTCCCGAAATGTCTTTGGAAATGCTTAGGGCGGAAGCCGAGCAGGGGATAGAATGTGCCATCCTCACTCCTCATTTTTATGCCCGTACCGAATCTCCTCAAAGCTTTTTAAAGCGACGTGAAAAATGCGCCGAGCTTTTAAAAAATTCTTTGAAGGACGAGATTTATCCCCGATTGGTGCTTGGTGCAGAGGTTCACTATTTCGACGGTATGAGCGACAGCGAATGCTTGTCGGAGCTTACCGTTGAAGGTACAAGGTGTATTCTTATCGAGCTGCCGATGGGCCGCTGGAGTCAAAGAATGTGGCAGGAAATCGGTGGGATTTATCCCAAAAGAAAAATTCTTCCCGTTATCGCCCATCTGGACAGATATGTGACACCCTTCAATGCCTATCGCATTTTTGATGAAATTTCCCGCTTGCCGGTTAAAATACAGGTGAACGCAGGTGCCTTTATGCGCATTGGAATAAAAAACAAAATGCTTCGGCTTTTGGATAAGGGTATGGTTCATTTTATCGGCTCCGATTGTCACGGAAATAATCTCAGAAAACCAAATCTCGGTTCCGCTTTGAAAATCATAGAGCGGCGTTTGGGTGCTGAGGTAATTCAATATATAAACAACAACGAACAAGAAATTGGCTTGTAATTCTCTATTGAAACGAGGTTTTTATTATGAAAAAGTTAGTATCAACAATTTTGGCTTCCGCTATTATCTGCGCTGTTCTTATTACCAGCGTTGCAGCGGCCGTTTTCGTACCCAGTGCGGGCTACAAGCCTGCTCCTGCCATCAAGGACGATAAAAACGGAAATATTATAGTTACCGGTGTTGCTGAAGCGGCAACAACCACCCGCATCCCCCGTGAAGTGGCAGACCATCTTATCGCCAAATTTGCAGAGCTTTCTGCCGATGGCTTCAAGCTTTCCTCTCTTAATGAGGAGTTGAATGCTCTTGTGGCCGAATATCTCGGAGATAAACACAATGCCGATTCTCTTATTATCAGAGATTTCTTCAATGTTCATTCTCTCAGCGAAGAAATCGATGCATATCTTGAAGTAGACGGTCAGACACTTACCTTGACCTTTGACGCAAATATGAACGGCGGCCGTTTCTGGGTTTTGGTATTTGTTCCCGGCTCCAACGGCTGGAATACCTCTTCTGCTGTAAATCTCCGTGCGGTTACCAATCCCGACGGTGAATGGCAGCTTGCCGACTGCAAGGATAACGGCGACGGCACCATTTCCATAACCTTCGATGCTCTCGGTCACGTTGCTATAATGGTTCCTACCGTTGATCCCGAAATCACACCTCCCACAGGCGATACCGCTCCCGACAACACTCTTTGGGTTGCTTTGATGATCGGTTCCTTGTGCTTGATAGTTGCTCTTTCTGCAGCTCTTATCCGCTCTAGAAAGGCAAAGGAAATCTAAGTTAAATATATAGACAGCAAAAAGGTGATAATATGCAAAAGCATATAGATCAAAAAACTATAATTATTGCAGTTGCTATCATTTTGCTGTTGTCGGTTGTTATTTACAGTGGGCTTCAGATTATAAAGCCCACTGTTTTTTCCGATGGCGGACAACAGCTTGAAAGCAAAACGATAGAACGTGACGGTGTTAAATATTATCCCCGCCAGGACATAACCGTTTTTCTTATAATGGGCATAGATAGAGAAGGCGAGGTTGCACCGTCGGGCTCCTATAATAATGACGGCGCCTGCGATGTGGTTGCATTGGCCGCCTTTGATGAAAGCGATAAAAGCTTTTCCGTGCTCTGCCTTAACCGTGATACAATGCTGGAAATGCCGGTGCTGGGTATGGGCGGAAAGCAGGCAGGCACTACCGTTGCTCAGTTGGCGCTTTCTCATACCTACGGTACGGGTATGCAGGATAGCTGTGTGAATACAAAAAATACGGTTTCGGACTTCCTTTACGGCCTGGAAATCGATTACTATGTTTCTCTTAATATGGATGCCATTTCGGTGCTTAACGATTTGGTGGGCGGTGTAACGGTAAATGTTACCGACGATTTTTCTTCTGTGGACCCTACCATAGGACAGGGCGAGGTGAAGCTTAACGGAAGTCAGGCAATAAACTTTGTCCGTACCCGTAAGGACGTGGGCGACCAGATGAACCTTTCCCGAATGTCCCGCCACGAAGAGTATATGAAGGGCTTTTTTGCCTCCTTCTCGGCAAAGCTCAAGGATTCTCCTATGTATGCGCTGGAAATGTTCAACAGTGTTTCCAAGTACATGGTTACCGATTGCTCTCCCGAGGTGTTGGCAAATTTTTCTTCAAAGTATAGTGATTACACATTAAAGGAGATCCTTTCTGTCAAAGGCGAAAACGTGCAGGGCAGGGAATATATGGAGTTTTATCCCGATGAAGCCGAGCTGGACTCGCTTATCCTGCGCCTCTATTACCGACCAAAGGAATAACAAGGAATCAAAGCTGCCCTCGGGCGGCTTTTTCTTTATGTATTATGCCGATTTTTGAAGAAAATTCATCAGAATGCCTTTTATTTTCTATCTGTTTGTGGTATAATAATACGATAAAATTTCAATCGTTTCAAATGTGCAAATCAGCAGGGAAAGGATAGGTAAAAAACACCGTGGAAAAATTTCAGTTAGTGTCCGATTTTCAACCCACAGGCGACCAGCCGGAGGCGATAAACGCCTTGGTTGACGGCATAAATAACGGCGATAGAGACCAGACACTTATCGGTGTAACCGGCTCGGGTAAAACCTTCACGATGGCAAATATAATTGCCCGTTGTAACCGTCCTGCCCTTATTTTGGAACCAAACAAGACTTTGGCGGCACAGACCTGCTCCGAAATGCGTGAGTTTTTCCCCAATAATGCCGTTGAGTTCTTTGTATCCTATTACGATTATTATCAGCCGGAGGCCTATGTTCCCGGTAAGGATATCTATATAGAAAAGGATGCGGCCACCAATGCCGAAATCGATAAGCTGCGCCATTCTGCCACCAGCTCTCTTTTTGAGAGAAGGGATGTTATCATTGTTGCATCGGTAAGCTGTATTTATTCTCTCGGTGACCCGTCGGAGTATGCAGAGCAGGTGCTTTCTATCCGTCGTGGAGCAATTTTTCCCAGAGATGATATCATCAAACGCCTTGTGGCATTGCAATACGGAAGAAGCGATATCGGCTTCGAACGCAATAATTTCCGTGTTCGCGGTGACGTGGTAGATATATTTCCCTCCAATACCGATACCGATGCGGTAAGAGTTGAGCTTTTCGGCGATGAGGTTGACCGTATCTGCAAAATAAATGTTGTTACCGGCGAAGCGGTGGCGGACCTTTCCCACGTGGCGATATATCCGGCCTCCCATTACGTAACCTCCTCCGAAACCCGTAAAAGGGCACTGGACGAAATCATTGCCGAGCTGGATGAACGTATTATTTATTTTGAATCGCAGAATAAATTTATCGAAGCACAGCGCATAAGAGAGCGTACTATGTTCGATGTGGAGCAGATAAGGGAAATCGGCTTCTGCTCCGGTGTGGAAAACTATTCCCGTGTTCTCTCGGGAAGAAAACCGGGCAGTGCACCCTACACTCTGCTGGATTATTTTCCCTCGGATTTTCTTGTGTTTGTGGATGAAAGTCACGTTATGCTCCCTCAGATAAGGGGGATGGCGGCAGGCGACCGTGCGAGAAAAACCAACCTTATCGATTATGGCTTCCGCCTTCCATCTGCCTATGATAACCGTCCCCTTGTTTTCGATGAATTCAACGAAAAAAGAGGACAAACCATTTATGTCAGCGCTACACCCAAGGAATATGAAAAAGAGCTTTCTACCCGTCTTGTGGAGCAGATAATCCGTCCTACGGGATTGCTTGACCCCGAGGTAGAGGTTCGTCCTACTAAGGGACAAATTGATGACCTTGCAGGTGAAATCCGTATCCGTGCGGCAAAAAAAGAAAGAATTCTGGTTACCACTCTCACCAAGAAAATGGCCGAGGATTTGACAGAATTTTTCGAGCTTTCGGGTATTCGTTGCAGATATATGCATTACGATATCGATACTATTGAGCGTGTGGATATTTTGAGAGGCCTGCGTATGGGTGAATTTGATGTGCTTGTGGGTATAAACCTTCTCCGTGAGGGACTTGACCTGCCCGAGGTTTCACTTGTGGCCATATTGGATGCCGATAAGGAGGGCTTTCTCCGCAGCGAAATTTCGCTGGTGCAGACTATCGGCCGTGCTGCCCGTAATGCGCAGGGTAAGGTTATTATGTATGCAGATACCGAAACCGAGTCTATGCGGAAGGCAATAGGCGAAACAAACCGCCGCCGTAAGATTCAGGATGCATATAATAAAGCCCACGGAATCGTTCCCAAAACCATTGTAAAGGATATTCGAGCCCCCTTGGAGATTACCTCTAAGAAAGAGGCAGAGCGTATAGAAAAGGCCAAGAACCTTTCTTCTGCGGAAAAGAAAAAGCTTATCGACAAGCTTACCGCCGATATGAAACGTGCCGCAAAGGATCTTGATTTCGAAACAGCGGCTTTACTGCGTGATAAAATCCGCAGACTTATGTAAGATTTATAGGTGAAATATGTCAGATAAAATTGTAGTAAAAGGTGCCCGTGTTCATAACCTTAAAAATATCGATGTGACCATCCCCCGTGATAAGCTGGTGGTGTTTACAGGTCTTTCCGGCTCGGGCAAATCAAGTCTTGCTTTCGATACACTGTATTCCGAGGGACACAGACGTTTTGTGGAATCGCTGTCCTCCTACGCCAGAATGTTTCTCGGACAGCTGGATAAGCCGGATGTGGACCTTATCGAGGGCCTTTCTCCCGCTATCGCCATAGACCAGAAAACCACCTCACGTAACCCTCGCTCCACCGTCGGTACCGTTACCGAAATCTACGATTACCTTCGTTTGCTGTATGCACGTATAGGTATACCTCACTGTCCTATCTGCGGAGAGGCAATACGTCAGCAAACGGTGGATGAAATCGTCGAGCAAATATGTGAATTTAATGAGGGCACCCGTTTTATGGTTCTTGCTCCCGTTGTTTCGGCAAAAAAGGGTATGCACGAAAAGGTTTTCGAGGATGCCAAAAAGAGCGGCTATGTCCGTGTCCGTGTGGATGGCAATATGTATGACCTTTCCGAAACAATAGAGCTTGATAAAAATCTCAAGCACGATATTGATATTGTGGTTGACCGCCTTGTAATGAGAGGGTCTGAGATGCGCTCCCGTCTTGCGGAATCCATAGAAACCGCATCAAAGCTTGCAAACGGTATTGTAAAAATCCTTCTTCCCGATGAACGGGAGGATAATGAAAAAATATTCTCGCAGAATTACGCCTGCAAAACCCACGGCGTTTCCATCGGAGAAATATCGCCCCGCTCCTTTTCCTTCAACAATCCGTCGGGCGCCTGCGAGGCCTGCGGCGGCTTGGGTGAGAATAATGTTTTCTCCGAAGAAAAGCTGATTCCCGACAGATCGCTTTCTATCTTTTCCGGTGCAATAGTGTGTAACGGCTTTAAAAGCGCCGATCCGGGCGGATATTTTGCCGAGCTTATCAATTCCGTCGGACGTTACCACGGATTTGATGTTCACACTCCCATCGAAAGCTTTTCCGAAGAGGCCTACGACATTTTAATGTACGGCAATAAGCGTAAGCGCAAATCGGTTTCGGAGCCCTCCTTCAAGGGTGTTATCGGTATGATAGAAAACCGCTATAAAATGGGCGGCGGCTACGAAACAAAGGAATATTACGAGCAGTTTATGGATTATATTCCTTGCCCTGTATGTCACGGTATGCGACTTAAGCCGGAATCGCTGGCTGTAACCGTGGGAGATCTGAATATTGCCGAGCTGTGCGCTATGTCGGTAATAAATGTCCGTAAGTTTTTTGCAAACCTGAAGTTAAATAAAACCGAAGGTGAAATTGCCCGTGAAATTCTGAAGGAAATCAATTCCCGTCTTTCCTTTTTGGAAAATGTCGGCTTGGGTTACCTCACTGTTTCAAGAAAAGCAGGTTCTCTTTCGGGCGGCGAGGCACAGCGTATCCGTCTTGCCACACAAATCGGCAGTGCCCTTGTTGGGGTAATGTATGTTTTGGACGAGCCGAGCATAGGCCTCCATCAACGTGATAACCGTAAGCTTATAAATACATTAAAACAGCTCCGTGATATAGGTAATACCGTTTTGGTGGTGGAGCATGACGAGGAAACCATCGAAGAGGCCGATTTTATTGTTGATATCGGTCCCGGCGCAGGTATTCACGGCGGCGAGGTTGTCTTCACAGGTACTCCTGCCCAAATTAAAAAATGTCCTCATTCTATTACGGGACAATACCTTTCGGGTAAAAAGAAGGTTACCTATCCTGCTCAAAGACGTGCGGGCAACGGTAAATTCATCACTGTGGTGGGTGCCGAGGAAAACAACCTGAAGGGCATTGATGTCACTATCCCCTTGGGTAAATTTGTCTGTGTTACCGGTGTTTCCGGATCGGGAAAATCCTCCCTTGTAAACAGCGTGCTTTATAATACACTTGCCCGCAAATTGGGTAAGCTGTCGGTGATTCCCGGTAAGCATAAGGAAATAATCGGTGCCGATGAAATCGATAAGATTATCCAGATCGACCAATCACCTATCGGCAGAAATCCCCGCTCAAACCCTGCTACCTATATAGGTCTTTTCAATGATATCCGTGCTGTCTTTGCATCTCTGCCCGATTCGAAAGCAAGGGGATATACCGATGGACGCTTCTCCTTCAATGTTAAAGGCGGCCGTTGTGAATCCTGTAAGGGCGACGGTACTCTCACCATAGAAATGCACTTCCTGCCCGATGTGTATGTTACCTGCGATGTTTGTAAGGGCAGACGTTATAATCACGAAACCTTAGAGATTAAATATAAGGGCAAATCTATTTATGATGTTCTTGAAATGACCTGCGATGAGGGCAGGGAATTCTTCCAAAATTATCCCTCCATCAAGCGAAAATTGGATACTCTTTGCGATGTGGGTTTGGGCTATGTAAAAATCGGTCAGCCCGCCACCACGCTTTCAGGCGGTGAGGCACAGCGTGTAAAGCTTGCCAATGAGCTCGCCCGCCGTGCTACGGGCAAAACCCTTTACGTCCTTGACGAACCCACCACGGGCCTGCATACCGACGATGTAAATAAGCTTGTTTCGGTTCTGCAAAAGCTAGTGGATGCAGGAAATTCCGTAGTGGTTATCGAGCACAATCTCGATCTTATAAAAACCGCCGACTATATCATCGACCTCGGCCCCGACGGCGGAGATGGCGGCGGTAAGGTGATAGCCAAAGGCACACCCGAGGAGGTAGCAAGCAACGAAAACAGCTATACCGGCTTCTATCTCAGAGAAAAATTGCATTAAGGAGCAAAAACATGGTAGATTTTGAAAAATATGCCCCTCTGCTGGAAAAGGTTGAAAAGCCTGGCCGCTATGTGGGCGGAGAATATGCATCCGATGTACCTTCTCCTGAAAATGCGGCAGTGCGTGCCTGCTTCTGCTTCCCCGATACCTATGAAATCGGTATGTCAAATCTGGGCATGAAAATACTTTCCGGCGCATTGAATGCTACCGGCTATGTCAGCTGTGAGCGTTGCTATATGCCTTGGACAGATATGAGAGAACAGCTTGTGAAAAACAATGTTCCTCTTTATGCCCTGGAAAGCGGCGACCCGTTGAATGCCTTTGATATTGTGGCCTTCACTCTTCAGTATGAGCTTTGCTATACCAACGTTCTGCAAATGCTCGGCCTTGCGGGCATCCCACTGCTTTCCTCCGAAAGAGATCAATCTCACCCTATCATTATCGCAGGCGGCCCCTGCGCCTATAACCCCGAACCTATTGCCGATTTTGTGGATGTGTTTTCCATCGGTGAGGGCGAGGAGGCCTTGGTTGAATTTGCATCCTTGGTAAAGGAATGCAAGGAAAAGGGAATAGGCAGAGAAGAGCTTTTGCGCAGAGCTGCTCAGCTGGAGGGCTTTTATGTGCCCTCGCTATACGATGTAAAGTATAATGATGACGGTACCATTGCCTCCTTCACTCCAAAATACGATGATGTTCCCGGTAACGTAAAAAAACGTATTATCAGTGAGCTTGATAAGGTGTATTTCCCCCGTCAGTGCTCGGTGCCTTTTCTGGAAACCGTTCACGACCGTGTTATGCTGGAGGTGTTCCGCGGCTGTATAAGAGGTTGCCGCTTCTGTCAGGCAGGTATGATTTACCGCCCTTACAGAGAAAAATCTCCCGAGGTGCTGGATGCCGATGCAAGAGCCGCTATCGATCATACCGGCTATTCGGAAATCTCGCTTACTTCGCTGTCCATCAGCGATTATACGCACCTTCCCAAGCTTATAGATAAGCTTCTTCCTTGGACAAACGAAAAAAAGGTAAACCTTTCGCTCCCCTCTATGCGCATTGATAATTTCTATGAGGAATTGCTTGAAAAGGTGTCCTCGGTTCGCAAAAGCGGTCTGACCTTTGCTCCCGAAGCAGGTACCCAGCGTCTGAGAGATGTTATAAATAAAAATATCACCGAGGAAGAGATTATTTCGGCAGTTTCCAAGGCCTTTGACGGCGGCAGAAACAGCTTGAAGCTCTATTTTATGAACGGACTTCCCACCGAAACCGACGATGATATTTTAGGCATTGCCGCATTGGGACAGAATATTGTAAATACATATTATTCCAAAACACGTTTCGGAGGCAGGGGAGTAAATGTTACCGTAAGCGTTTCCTGCTTTGTTCCCAAGCCCTTTACCCCCTTTCAGTGGGAACCTCAGGATAGCTTGGAGGAACTTGAACGTAAGCAACAGCTTCTCAAGGGTGCCATTACCACCAAGAAAATTTCTTACAAATATCACGATGCTCAGGTCTCTCGTATAGAAGCGGTTTTTGCCCGAGGTGACCGCCGTTTGAGCAAGGCGCTGCTGACGGCTTATAATGAAAATATTATGCTTGACGGTTGGGACGAGCACTTCAGCTACGAAAAATGGATATCCGTCTTTGAAAAAGCCGGTATCGATCCCTCCTTCTATGCAAACCGCCGATTTGGAATAGATGAAATTCTCCCTTGGGATTTCATTGATATCGGTGTTACCAAAAAGTTTATGAAACTGGAATACGCCCGTGCTTTAAAGGCAGAGACCACTCCCGATTGCCGTACAAAATGCTCGGGATGCGGTGCATCTGCTCTTTGCGACGGTAAATGTATTTGTGACGGAGGTAAGGAAAATGGCTGATATTCGTGTTTGCTTCACAAAAACCGGAAAGCTTAAATATATCTCCCATCTGGACCTGCAGCGTGCTGTCCACAGAATGCTTGTAAGGAGCGGACTTCCTATCGGATACAGTGAGGGCTTCAACCCCCATCCCCGCCTTAATATCGCGCTCCCTCTGTCTATATATCAGGAGGGGGAGAGGGAATTGATGGATTTCCGTATCAACGAAGACCTGCCTATGGAGGAAATCAAGGAAAAGCTTCAAAGAGTGGCATTCCCCGGAATGGATATCATAGATGTTTGGGTAGCAGACAGAAAACTGTTAACCAAGCGTGCCGTGTGGCGTGTGGAATTTGTTTCCGACCTGCCGATGGAAAGAATTTCCGATGCCTTTGACGGTGCAATGCCCGTGACAAAACGATCCAAGAAGGGCGAAATTGTTGTGGATATAGCTCCTGTGATAAAGTTTATCGGCCTTGAAAAAATCGATAATGTGATTATTTTGCATATCGAGCTTCCCGCCGCAGGCAATGATTATCTCAATCCCTCCTACGTAATGTCCTTTTTTGCACCCGATGTAAAAGTGTTGCGTACAGTTCGTGAGAATATTCTATTTTAAGACATTTTTCTATTGCTATCGGCGCAATTGTCTGCTATAATACAATTGATATTATATATCAATTGAAAAGTGTGTTTTACAGAAAATGAAAAGTAATTATAAAAAGCTGTTTTCAATTAAAACAGCGGCTCTTTTCCTTCTTGTTTTTCTTGTGTTTTCTTTTGTTTCCTGCTCCTCTTCAGAGGGAAGCTCCTCTGCTCAACCTTCGATTAGCTCTGCCGATGAATCCACAGCACCTGCTGTTGAGCTGTCCTTGGAGGAAGCCGGAAAGCTTATTGAACAAGATAAGAAAATCATCGATATTTTCATCAACGGTATTTTGAGCAAAAGCAAAGCTCCCGCTTATGAATCGGTAGCCGAGGATAATGAATTTTGCTTGTATTCTTCGCTGGAAGAGTTGCTTTCCTCCACCTATTCAATTACATCACGGGAAAGTGCCTTTTTCTTAAGCTATCCCGACGATGAATTACCCGCAGTAAAAAACAATGACGGAAAAACCTCGGTATTCTTCTATGTCGGCAGCTCCTTTACCGATTATGCCGATGTGTCTTCTCTGAGCATAGAAAACACGGAAATAGATACCGTTAAGGTAATCAAGCTTAAAAGCTTAAGCGGCAGGGAAGCTGCCTTGAAGGCGGTGTATGAAAATAATCACTGGCTTTTAGAAAAGAGCTTGTATAACTGCATCGCAAGGGATGATGAAATTGCCGAAAAGCCGCTCTGCTCGGGAAAGGGCTCCTTCTCAAGCTTTAATGGCGACATTTTGGTTATCGAGCTTTTTATTTCCGATAGTAATTCATCCTTTGACCCAAAAAGCGATGAACCGGAAAAAGCTTTTCACGAAAAGATAAAGACCTCCTTCGATTATCTGCTTCAGCAGTGCGAAGATCTTGGGGGTAACGCCAATATAACCTATGAAGCTGTCGAATTTGAACATTTCGGTGCTATCGGAAGCGGCGACCTGCCCTTTGATATCTTCTTCAGTGAAACCGGCTTTGGAAATCTTCGTAATCTTGCGGAAAGCCATTTTGACGACCTGCAAAAATACGATAATTACGTATTTGCGGTTTGCTTCAACCGTGAAACCGAGCCCCTTTATAAGCGTTATGACGGAAAAAGCACTACCGAGCTCTATTTCGCAGAGCGAACCTTTGTGGGAACAAATACCACCGCAGATGAAATAACACGTAATATGCTTGCTTTGCTGGGCGGCGAGAGTCAGCTTTTCGATGAGCTTTCTGAGCCCTTGAAGGAGCTTTACAATGTTTACTTCCCGCAGGATATTTTCAAATCGGAAAAATTGGACAATGCAAAGATAAATCCGTACACCGCATACTGTTGCGGTATGATAGAGGATTTAAACCCCATTTACAGGGTGTTTATCAATAAATCAGAATCCGTAAGCGAAAGCGAGGAATAAAAAATGGCGGAATACAAACGAGTTCTAATCAAATTAAGCGGTGAGGCACTTTCCGGTGAAAAAACCATTTTAAGCGGTGAAATGCTCGACCGTGTTTCTAAGGTAATTGCAAACCTTGCCAATAAGGGCACTCAGGTATGTGTGGTTATCGGCGCAGGCAATATATGGCGCGGTGCCAGACAAAACGGCTTGGATGTTGACCGTGTGCGCGGTGACCATATGGGTATGCTTGCCACACTTATCAATTCCATTGCCATGCAGGATTATATCATCAAATCAGGCGTAAATGCCCGTGTGATGAGCGCTGTACAGATTCAGCAGTTTTGCGAAACCTATGCTCAGTACAAGGCCATCGAATATATGGAGCAGGGCAATGTGGTAATCCTTGCCTGCGGCGTCGGCTACCCATTCTTTTCCACCGATACCGGTATGATGCTCCGTGCGGCAGAGCTGAAGTGCGATGCCGTTCTTTCCGCAAAGAACGTTGACGGCGTTTACGATAAGGACCCCGCAAAATATCCCGATGCCAAAAAGTTCGATGAACTCACCTATTCCGAAATGCTCTCCCTTGGCTTAAAGGCCATCGATCACAGTGCGGCGGCTATCGGTGCGGAAAACGGAATAAAAACCGTTCTCTTCCCCTTGTCCGACCCCGAAAATATCATTCTTGCCGCCAACGGTGAGAAAATCGGTACTTTGCTCCATAATTAAATTATATATAATAACACAAATAAAGGAAGGTATTAACCATGTTTGACATTAAACCCTACGAAGCGAAAATGAAAAAGAGCATAAGCGTTCTCGAGGAGGATTTTGCTACTATCCGTGTTGGCAGAGCCAGCGCCAAGGTGCTCGACAAAATCACCGTGCCCTACTATGGCACTCCTACCGGTCTTGACGGCGTAGCTACCATCAAGGCATCCGATGCAAGAACTCTTGTTATCACTCCTTGGGAAGCAAGCATGCTCAAGGAAATCGAAAAGGCAATTCTTGCCTCCGATGTGGGAATCACTCCTACCAATGACGGCAAATGCATCCGTCTTGTTTTCCCCGCACTTACCGAGGAACGCAGAAAAGAGCTCACCAAGAAAACCGCAAAAATGGGTGAAGACTGCAAGGTTGCTATCCGTAATATCCGCCGTGAGGCAAACGATGCCGCAAAGGCAATGAAGAAGAATTCCGAAATCACCGAGGATGATCTCAAGAATGCAGAAAAGACCATCCAGGATGTAACCGACAAGATCATCAAGGAAGTTGATGCAACGGTTGCTAAAAAAGACAAGGAAATTATGGAAATCTAAGCGCTTATTCTTAAAACGTTATATATGGGGTGAAAATAATGCCCGAATTAATTATACCAAGGCATATTGCTATAATAATGGACGGTAACGGACGCTGGGCAAAACGGCGTCTTTTGCCCCGTACAGCAGGCCACAAGGTTGGCTTGGACAGATTTGTAGAAATTGTGGATGCCTGCAACGAGCTCAAGGTTGATTGCCTCACTGTTTATGCCTTTTCTTCCGAAAATTGGAACAGAGAGCAAAGCGAGGTATCCGCTTTGATGGAATTGATGAGCAACGGCATTGTAAAGTACGAGCCCGAGCTTCACAAAAACAATGTGCGCCTCCATTTGGCAGGGGATATAGACCGCTTTGAGCCAAAGTACAGAGATGCCCTCCGAGGGGTAGAGGAGCGCTCCGCCAATAACAGCGGAATGGTGCTCTGCATCTGCCTTTCCTACGGTGGACGTCAGGAGCTTGTTCAGGCCTATAACCGTCTTGCCGCACAGGGAAAAACCGATATTACGGCCGAGGATATAGATGCCAATCTTTATACCGCAGGTCTGCCGGACCCCGATCTGGTTATCCGTACCAGCGGAGAATACCGCATCTCCAACTTCCTTTTATGGCAGTCGGCTTATGCGGAATATTATTTCGCCGATGTCTGCTGGCCCGATTTTCATAAGGAACAGCTTTTGGAGGCAATCCAATCATATTCAAAGCGGGAACGCCGCTTCGGGAGGTAAAGTTTTATGGTAACAAGAATAATCACCGCCATAGTGGCCTTGGCACTTCTCATTCCCATCCTTATCTGGGGCGGTATCTGGGGAGTGGCTGCGCTCTTTGCTTTAATCTCCGGCTTTTGCATTTATGAAATGCTCACCTGCTGCGGGCTTTTCAAAAAGTGGATGATTTCCATCCCCTCCATCCTGATTTCAGCGTTATGTCCTCTTCTCCCCATGATGCTCAGATCTCATTTCAATTTCTGCATCTCTCTTTTGTTGGGGCTTGTTCCCGTTTGCCTTATCGGATTCCTTGTCCTCTCGGTTTTGGACCACAAGAATATCGATATTGAACGTCTGTTAATGTTTTTTGCCTTGGCTATCTATATTACAGCCGGCTTTACCGCTCTTTCTGCTTTGAGATTGATTTTTGGCTTGTGGTCTGTGGCTTTGGTGCTTTCCATCGCTTGGGCGACCGATACCTTTGCTTATTTCAGCGGAATGCTCTTTGGCAAAAAGAAGCTCTGTCCCAATATTTCTCCCAAAAAGACAATTGCAGGCGCCATCGGCGGAACCCTTTTCGGCACCCTTGCTGCGATGCTCGTCTTTTACCTTTCGGGCAACCCCTTCTATTTGGGCGTTATCGGCTTGCCCTTGTCTGTTATAAGCCAATTTGGAGACCTTTCCGCATCGGTAATCAAGCGTCGCTTCGATGTAAAGGATTACGGTAAGATTTTCCCCGGCCACGGTGGTGTGCTGGACCGTTTCGACAGCATCATTCCCGTTGCTACCTTAACGGTTGCTTGCTTAATAGGCATTACATTGCTCTAAAGGTCTGCTATGGATAAGAATATTTCTTTGCTGGGTTCAACCGGCTCAATAGGAACTCAAACTTTGGATGTGGCGCGGAATCTAAACCTTCGCGTCACTGCGCTTTCTGCCAATTCCAATGTTAAATTGCTGGAGTCTCAGGTCCGTGAATTCCGCCCTTCGGCTGTTTGTATAGGCGAAAGTCATTATTCCGATTTAAAGCTTGCGCTTAGTGATATGGATGTGAAAATCCTTTGCGGTGATGAGGGCTTGGAGGAATTGGCCTCGGAGGATAAATCTCCTCTGTTGGTAAATGCCGTCCTCGGAATGACAGGCCTGCGCCCCACTATCGCAGCGGCAAACAAGGGCAAGAAAATTGCCTTTGCCAATAAAGAAACCTTGGTTGCGGGCGGTAAGCTGGTTACAAATGCGGTCAAGAAGGGAAATAGTGTCCTGCTTCCCGTTGATAGCGAGCACTCTGCTATTTTTCAATGTATTCAGGGCGGTGCTCCTGTAAAGAAAATCCTTCTCACCGGCTCCGGCGGCCCATTTCTCGGAAAGGATTATGCCTTTTTAAAGGACGTAACCCCCGAAATGGCGGTAAAGCATCCCAAATGGAATATGGGCAAAAAGATTTCTGTGGACAGCGCCAGTCTTATGAATAAGGGCTTGGAGCTGATAGAGGCAGTTCACCTCTTTGATGTGGACCCTCAGCAGGTTGAGGTGGTTATCCACCCTCAAAGTATTGTCCACTCCCTTGTAGAGTTCGAGGATAATGCAATTATCGCTCAGCTGGGTATGCCGGATATGCGTCTCTGCATACAATATGCTATAACCTATCCTCAGCGTCTGCCTTCTCCTGCCGAAAGCTTAAATCTTTTCGGAAAACAGCTGGACTTTAAGGAGCCCGACACAACAAATTTCCCCTTGCTTGCTCTTGCCCGTCAAGCTATTACAAGGGGAGGAAACAATCCTGCCGTTATGAACGGCGCCAATGAGGAAGCGGTTGCCCTTTTCCTCAAGGGTAAGATCGGCTTTACTCAGCTTTTTGATGTGGTAATAGAAGCCACCGAAAAGGTAGAATTTATCGAAACCCCCACCTTGGAGGATATTCTTGCTTCCGATAAAGAGGCAAGAGCTTATGTTGCTTCCCGTATTTAATTTGGAGTGATTTTAATGTTTCAATCTCTGGTTACCGTCCTTGTAACGGTGCTGATGTTCGGTGTACTTATCTTTGTGCACGAGTTCGGACATTATATTTTCGCCCGTAAGTTTGGCGTTGGTATTATAGAATTTTCTATTGGTATGGGCCCTGTTGTAAAGACATGGAAGGGAAAATACAACGATTTTTCTATCCGTGCCATTCCCATAGGCGGCTTCGTTAATATGGTGGGTGAAACCGATGAGGAATTACCGGAGGAGCATAAATATAAGCTTCCCATCGATTCACGCCCCGTTTGGAAAAGAATAATCATTGTCATCGCAGGCCCGATTATGAATTTGCTTCTGGCGCTGCTGATAATGCTTGTTCTGGTTGCAACCGGCAGGGGTATCGGTTCTACGGTTATCGGACGTTTTGTTGATAACAGCGTTTCTCAACAATACGGACTTCAATTAAATGATGAAATAGTTGAAATCAACGGAAAGAAAATCCATTGCTACAGCGATATGGCGTATAAAATCGCTTCTGACGGTATAGAACCGATGGATATTACCGTTGTGCGCAGAGATAAAGACGGAAACCCTTCAAGGGTTCAGCTTCAGGATGTCCGCTTCGGTCAGGAAACCGAGGAGGGCGTGGCCTTCGGTACGATGGATTTCTATGTGTACGGTAAGGAAAAAACGGTTGGAAATGTTTTGTATGAATCCTTCTGGCAATCGGTTTCCACCGTATATATGACCTTGGATTCATTAAAAGATACCTTTACGGGACGTTACGGAATGGAAGCCGTGGGCGGTCCTATCGCAGTTGGCGGCGAAATCAATCAGGCCATCGAGCAAAGCAATAATTTGGTAGAATCGGTACAAAGCATTGCTACAATGATGGTAATGATATCCATTTCTCTCGGCGTTTTCAATCTGTTGCCCATACCTGTTCTTGACGGCGGCAGACTGCTTTTCTATATTATAGAGGCCATCCGACGTAAGCCAATGGATAAAAAAATAGAGCAGAAAATAAGCGTAGCTTTTACCGTGCTTTTGCTCACATTGATGATCTTTGTGGCCTTTAATGATGTAAGTAAATTGTTGTAATTATGAAATTAACAAAAGAAATTAAAATCGG
This sequence comes from Eubacteriales bacterium, assembly GCA_045530975.1. GTDB lineage: Bacteria > Bacillota > Clostridia > Oscillospirales > CAG-382 > Coliplasma. Next base: position 16,588 of record JAZSDB010000189.1, on the reverse strand, counting down.
AAATAAATATATCGGCGGCACTCATCCTATTGCCATACAGTCTATGACCAATACAAAAACCGCCGACAGGGAATCCACGCTGGCGCAGATAAAATCTCTTTCTGCGGCAGGGTGTGATATTGTGCGCTTTACCGTCAACGATATGGAGGCGGCAGAGGCCATCCCTTATTACGTGGAAAATTCTTCCATACCCCTTGTTGCTGATATTCATTTTGATTACCGTCTGGCTATTGCGGCCGCAGAAAGAGGTATTTCAAAAATTCGTATCAACCCGGGCAATATAGGGGATAAGGAAAATATAAAAAAGGTTGCTTCTATCTGTAAAGCAAAAAATATACCTATCCGTATCGGTATAAACGGCGGCTCTGCAGAAAAGGCAATGCTTGAAAAATACGGCGGCCCCACCGCCGAGGCCTTGGCCGAAAGCGCTCTCTCCAATGCAAGAATGTTGGAGCAGTGCGGCTTTTACGATATTGTTCTCTCAGTAAAAAGCTCCGATGTAAAAACAATGGTTACTGCTGCCGAAATTCTTTCCGACAGATGCGAGTATCCGTTGCATATCGGTGTTACCGAAACGGGCGACCTGCGCAGAGGAAATATCAAATCCGCAATCGGTATAGGTAGCTTGCTTATCAAGGGTATAGGCAATACCGTCCGTGTTTCCCTCACTGCCGACCCTGTTTTGGAAATTGCCGCCGCAAAGGATATACTTTTCTGTTGCGGTATCGGCGGAGGAATAAATATTGTTTCCTGTCCTACCTGCGGAAGAACAATGACAAACCTCATTCCTTTGGTAGAACAGTTGGAAAGGGAAACCTCCAAAATTGTTACCAACCGCCGTGTTACGGTTGCCCTTATGGGCTGTGCCGTAAACGGTCCCGGCGAGGCAAAGCATGCAGATGTAGGTGTTGCCTGCGGCAACGGTGACGGACTTCTTTTCCGTAAAGGGGAAGTGGTCAGAAAAATTAACGAATCCGAAATTATTCCTACTTTAATGTCTGAAATCAAGGAAATTATAAATGCTTAATACATTTTTAGATAAATTTAAAAAAGCTTCCTTCACCGAAAAAATGAAGGAAACAATATCCGAGATGGACAATTTTTGCGTGAAGATAGATAGGGAAAACCTGTCTGTAGTAATCGATGTGTTTTTCTCCTGCTACATACCTCCGCAGGAATTGTTTGCCATCGAAGACGAAATTCAATCCTCTTATAAGCTCAATAGTGTCCGTATTTATCCCAGATATAGGTCGGTTGAGTTTGATGAAACCTATGCAGAGGATGTAATTGCTGTTTTAAAGCGCTCCTCGGAATTGGATTATGCCTTTTTTGATGATGCTACATATCAATATGATATGCTTTCAAGCACCCTCAAAATATTTTTGAAAAGCAATATTACTGCCGCCATTCCCCTTGCCAATGGTGCAAACAGATTTATATCGCAATGTGTGCTTAAACAGTTTGGCAAGGATATACAGGTAGAATTTGAATATGACGATATCGATGTAACGTCGTATTATAACCCCCGTGAGGGTCAGCTTATAGAAGTAATTGCACAACAGAGGAAGATCATCGAGGAACAACCCGAAAGAAAAAAAGACGATGCGCCTCCCCGTGCCTCCTTCTCAAATGAGGAGGTTAATGATGCTTATTATTTTGAATCCGGAGATAAGCGTCTTGTTCGTTTGGGTAAAATTACCCTCGATGTCACCTCTCCCGAGCCCATTTTGGGCGACCGCAAGAATTGGAATTTCACCCCTATTTCCAATCTTAAAAACGGCACCTCCGTATGTGTGGGCGGCAAGCTGTTTATGGTGGAAACCAAGGACCTGTACGAGGGAAATAAGGTTGCTTATACCTTGTATATTACCGACCTTGCGGCATCTATAACCGCCCGTTTTTCCTGCGATAAAAAGGATGCTCCCAAGATAAAAGCACCTGCCTATGTGCTTATTTCGGGTAAGGCGGCATACCGTAAGATTTATAATAGAGATACCAAAACACTGGAAGAGGATAACGAGCTTACCATAAATGTAAAGTCAATAAGCAAGTGTAAGGTTGTCGGCAGACAGGATAATGCCGAGGAAAAGCGTGTTGAGCTCCACCTCCATACAAATATGTCCGCCCTTGATGCTCTTTCCGACCCCGAGGATATAATGGCACGTGCCTCCCAGTGGGGAATGCCTGCCGTTGCATTTACCGACCACGGTACCTTGCAGGCATATCCTATCGTTCTCAATGCATCAAAAAAATACCCCAATGTAAAGCCCATTTACGGTATAGAGGGCTACCTTGTAGACGATACCGCCCGTGCGGTATATCGCTATGATACAAGTAAAAAAGCCCGCTTTGCCGATTCGGAATTTATTATCTTCGACATTGAAACCACCGGTCTTTCACCGAAAAACTGCGGTATTACCCAGATCGGTGCACTTAAATATAAATCGGGGGAGATCATTGGCAGGTTCGATAGCTTTGTCAACCCCAATATGCCTATCCCCGAAAGAATAACCGAGCTCACCGGCATCACCGATGAAATGGTTAAGGATGCCCCCTCGGAAGAAGAAGCGGTTCGCAGCTTCCTTGAATTCTGCGGCAACAGTATGCTGGTTGCCCATAATGCCAATTTCGACGTTTCCTTTATCCGTCGTGTGGCAGACGATTACGGTATTCAATGTGAAAATGCCTATCTTGATACCGTCGCTGTCTCCCGATATATTAATAGCGACCTGAAAAAGCATACTCTTGATTCTCTGGCGAAGTATTACAATCTCGGCGAGTTCGACCACCATAGGGCCGATGCCGATACCGAAATGCTGGCAAAAATTTTCGAGCGTATGTCCGAAAAGCTTAATCTCAACGGTATTTACGATATCGATGACCTTAATAACGAAATGGCACAAAATGCCAATCCGAAGCATCTGCGCACAAGACATATCGTTATATTGGTTAAAAATCTTGTGGGATTGAAAAACCTTTATAAATTGGTTTCCCGCTCCTATATAGATTATTACAAAAAGCATCCCCGTATCCCCAAAACCCTGTTGGAGGAGTACCGTGAAGGTCTTGTTTTGGGCTCTGCCTGTGCATCGGGTGAGCTCTATTCGGCTATCCTTGACGGCAAACCCGATGACGTTTTGGAGGAAATAGCAAGCTTTTACGATTATCTTGAAATCCAGCCCGATTGCAACAACCAATTCCTTATCGAAAAGGGTCTTGCAACCAAGGAACAGCTCCACGAAAACGTGCGCAAGATAATTCAGATAGCCGAAAAGAAGAAAAAGCTTGTTGTGGCAACGGGCGACGTTCATTTTATGGACCCGGAGGATGAGATTTACCGTCAGATAATGATGCGCGGTATGAAATTCCCCGATGCAATGAGCGAAACGGGTATATATTTCCGTACTACCGAAGAAATGCTTGCCGAATTTGCCTACCTTGGTGAGGAAGAGGCAAGACGTGTGGTTATCGAAAACCCCAAAAAGGTTATCGAATCCTTCGATGATGTACGTCCTATTCCCGAGGGTACCTATACTCCCAAAATCGAAGGTGCTGAGGAAGAGCTGCAAGAACTCTGCCTTCAGACCGCTATCGAAAAATACGGCTTTAACGGCGAAATTCCCGAGCTGGTAAAAAACCGTATGGATAAAGAGCTTACATCTATCATAAAGAATGGCTTTGCGGTTCTTTATGTTATTGCAAGACGTCTTGTTCAATACAGTGAAGAGCACGGCTTCCTTGTGGGCTCCCGTGGCTCTGTTGGTTCCTCCTTTATCGCTACTCTGGCGAAAATTTCCGAGGTTAACCCGCTGCCTCCCCATTATGCCTGCCCTAAATGTAAATATTCCGAATTTTTCACCGATGGCTCTGTGGGCTCGGGCTTTGACCTGCCCAATAAGGATTGCCCTCATTGCGGTACTCCAATGCTTCCCGACGGCCACGATATCCCCTTTGAAACATTCCTTGGCTTCCACGGTGAAAAGGCTCCCGATATTGACCTTAATTTCTCGGGCTATATTCAATCCGAAGCTCATAAATATACCGAAGTTCTTTTCGGCAAAGAAAATATTTTCCGTGCAGGAACGGTTGGTACTCTTCAGGATAAAAACTGCTTTGGATTTGTAAAGAAGTTTTTGGAGGAAGAGGGCTATACCCTTACCAAAGCCGAGCAGGCACGCTTGGCGCAGGGCTTTGTAGGTGTAAGACGTACAACAGGCCAGCACCCGGGCGGTATTGTCGTTATTCCGAAAGAATATGAAATATTCGACTTTACTCCCGTGCAGTACCCTGCAAACAAGGAAGAGAGCGGCGTTATCACCACCCACTTTGCATTTGAATACCTGCACGATACTATCCTTAAATTGGATATGCTGGGCCATGATGTGCCCACCTATTATCATATTCTGGAAAACTATACCGGCATCGATGTCCGTGACGTTCCTATGAACGATAAAAACGTAATCGAGCTTTTTGCCTCCACAAAACCCATCGGTGTCACTCCCGAACAAATAGATTGCCCCATAGGTACCTTGGGCATTCCCGAGTTCGGTACTGATTATTCCATACAGATGATTATCGATGCAAAGCCAAAGGCCTTTGCCGACCTTGTTCAGATAGCGGGCCTTTCTCACGGTACGGGTATATGGCTGGGTAACGGTAAGGAGCTTATAGAGAATAAGGTCTGCACCATCGATCAGATTATCGGTACTCGTGACAGCATAATGGTTTACCTTATGCATAAGGGCTTGGATTCCGCAGTGGCTTTCAATGCTATGGAGCGTACCCGAAAGGGTAAGGGTTTAACTCCCGAAATAGAGGAGGCAATGAAGGCCTGCGACGTGCCTCAGTGGTATATCGATTCCTGTAATAAAATTCAGTATATGTTCCCCAAGGCCCATGCGGCGGCCTATACTATCGCATCTCTCCGCCTTGCCTGGTTTAAAATCTATCACCCCGTTGCCTATTATGCTACCTACTTCACGGTTAAAGCAGATAATTTCGACGGTGAATTGGTTATGGCAGGTAAGGCAAAGATAAAGGAACGCATAGCCGCTATCCGAGCTATGCCAAACCCCACCAAGAAGGAAGAAGACAGCATAATCTTTATGAGAATGGTTATAGAAATGTTCGAAAGAGGTTATCGCTTCCTCCCTGTAGCTATCGGAAAATCCGAAGCCACCGCCTTTGTTCCCGAGGACGGAAAAATCCGCCTTCCCCTTTGCGCCTTGAACGGTCTGGGCCAGTCTGTGGCAGAAAAGATTGTGGAGGTTGTAAAAAACGGCGAGGCAGATACCGTAGCCACTCTGCAGGTAAAGGCAAATATCAACAAATCGGTAATGGATTTGTTAACCAAGAATAATTGCTTTGGCGACCTTCCCTTAACCGACCAAATTTCAATGTTTTAATATTTAGGTTACTATGTTTGACAATCACACTCACACACAATATTCAGGCGATATTCCCCCGGGCAGGGGCAATTCTGTAAGAGAACTCTGCCTGGCCGCCATAGAAAAGGGGATAAGCAGTATTGCTATAACCGACCATTTCGATATAGACGGCATTTACGATGGATACTTTCCTCCTCTTGACCACGAAGCGGTGGAAAGAGATATTTATGCCGCAAGAGATGAATTCGGCGCAAAGCTCAAAATTCTTCAGGGCATAGAATTGGGACAAGCTACCCATATGCCAATAGAGGCGAAGGAGCAAATCCACAGCAGAGAATATGATATTGTTCTTGGCTCGGTGCACGCTGTAAGGGGGATTATCGATTTTGCCGATACCGACCTTAAGTCCCTTACCAAAAACGAATATATTTCCCTTTGGGAGAAATATATTTCCGAAATGCTGGATACCATTGCCTGGGGTGATTTTGATGTGCTCACACATATAACCTATCCCAAGCGCTATTTCCTGATGAACGGTATTAGCGAATTTCCCGATATAAAGGGAAAGGGAAGAGAATATTTCGAGCCGATTTTGCAGGCGGTTATCAAATCGCAAATCACTCTGGAATGTAATACCTCAGGCCTGCGTCAGATAATGGGCGAATGCCTGCCCAATGAGGACCTGCTCCGCTTTTATTACGAGCTAGGCGGCAGAGATATCACCGTGGGCAGTGATGCTCACCACGCCTGCGATGTAGGTGCGGGAATAAAGGAAGCGTCGGAGATGCTCAAAGCCATCGGCTTCCAAAACTTAACCTGCTTTGATAAACGAAATAAATATTCTGTTAAAATATAATTCAGGAGGAACATCATGAAAGAAAGAATACTTGCCTATCTCGAAAAGGATGCCCGTATGTCCCATTCCGACATTGCTACAATGCTCGGTATCACCGTAGCGGAGGTTTCAGCTATTATAGCGGAGTGCGAGGCCGATGGCACCATTATGAATTACAATACAGCCATTAATTGGGAAAAAACCGGAAAGAGCAGCGTTACCGCACTTATCGAGCTCAAAACCATTCCCCAAAGAGATAAGGGCTTCGATTCTGTGGCAGAGCGCATCTGCCTTTTCCCCGAAGTAAGATCTGTATCCCTTATGTCCGGCGGTTTTGACCTTGCAATCACCGTTGAATGTGCAAATATGCGTGATGTGGCCTTCTTCGTTGCCGAAAAATTGGCTACCATCGAGGGCGTAACAGCTACCGCAACCCATTTTGAGCTCCAGAAGTATAAGGAAAATGGAGTTATTTATAACAACGAATCCGTAGATAAAAGAGGAAACAGCTGGTGAAATTCGATCCGTCAAAAAGCCTTTCGGCTACAATAACAGATATAAAACCCTCGGGAATACGAAAGTTTTTCGATATTCTCAATGAAATGAAGGATGTGGTTGGTCTTACCGTAGGTCAGCCCGACTTTGTAACCCCTTGGCATATCCGTAATGCAGGTATCCGCTCCCTTGAGGAGGGGCTTACATATTATACCTCCAATAACGGTATGATGGAAATGCGCGAGGAAATTGCAAATTATCAAAAGCGCCGTTTCGGGCTGGAATATGATGCCGCTTCCGAAATCATTGTTACCGTTGGCGGCAGTGAGGCAATCGATATCGCAATGAGAGCGGTTATCGATCCGGGCGACGAGGTAATCGTGCCCGAGCCCAGCTTTGTCTGCTATGGCCCTCTTGCCACTTTGGCAGGCGGGGTGGCAGTTCCTGTTCCTCTTACAGCAGATAACGGCTTCCGCCTCACAGCAGAGCAGTTAAAAGCTGCCATAACCGAAAAAACCAAGCTTTTGGTGCTTCCTTTTCCCAATAACCCTACCGGCTCTGTAATGCGCAAGGAAGATTTGGAAGCGATTGCAGAGGTAATAAGAGAAACCAATATTTGTGTCCTTTCCGATGAAATCTATGCCGAGCTCACCTATGGCGAAAAGCATATTTCTATCGCTTCTATCGAGGGTATGAGAGAGCGTACCATCATTGCCAACGGCTTTTCAAAGGCCTATGCTATGACCGGCTGGCGTATGGGATATATTCTCGCTCCCGAATATTTTACAAAGCAGATTGCAAAAATACATCAATATGCAATAATGTGCGCCCCCACTACCAGCCAGTATGCCGCCATCGAGGCACTTAAAAACGGTGACCCCGATATCGAATATATGAAGGGTGAATACGAGGGCCGCAGAAACCTTATCGTAAGCGAGCTTAACCGTATAGGTATCGATGCCTTTATGCCCGACGGCGCCTTCTATGTATTTGCCGACCTTCGTAAGTTCGGTATTCCCGATGAGGAATTTTGTGAGCGCCTCCTTTATGAAAAGGGCTGTGCTATCGTACCCGGTAGTGCTTTCGGTGCCAGCGGTGCCGGCTTTGCAAGAATATCCTATGCATATTCTCCCTCGCATATCTTAAAGGCCATTGAACGTATGGAGGCCTTTATCAAAACATTATGATGATAAAAGCATACGCGAAAATCAATCTCACGCTGGATATAACAGGCCTTCGTCCCGATGGATATCACGCCATTTCCTCGGTGATGGTGCCTGTTTCTCTGGCCGATAATATTACCATAGAAAAGTCAGATAGCTTTTCCTTCCAATGCAACCTGCCGGCGCTGTGCACCGAGGACAACCTTTGTGTCCGTAGTGCAAAGGCCTTCTTTCAGCGCTCGGGTGTGCAGCAATCTGCTTCAATTTATCTGGAAAAGAATATTCCTTTTCCTGCAGGATTGGGCGGCGGAAGCTCCGATGCTGCGGCGGTTATCAAGGGCTTGAATGAGCTTTTTTGCAACCCCTTATCGGAGCAAGAGCTGTTTGATATAGCCGCCTCTGTCGGCTCGGACGTGCCCTTCTGCCTTTTCGGCAGTCCTGCCTTGTGCAGGGGCAGGGGAGAGCTTCTCACACCACTCACAATGAAAAAAGCATACCACGTGGTTATTTCCATAGGAGATTCCCGTCTTTCCACCGCAGAGGTGTACAGACGCTTTGATGACCTATCGGCTTCTCCTGCTGAAAAAAGTCCTGCCTTTGTGCAAGCTCTCGCAGATGACAACGAAGCGGAAATGCTTTCCAATGTAAGCAATTCCTTTGAGCTTGTAACCGATATTATCTGTCCCGAAACCAAGCTTATGAGAGAGTTAATGCTTGAGGGCGGAGCTATCATTTCACGCCTTTCGGGCAGCGGACCTTCTGTTTACGGCCTTTTTGCCGATGAGGAAAGTGCAATCAAGGGTGCTCTGTATATGAAGAGCAAAGGTTTTTCTGCGTATAATTGTACCACTTTGGTAAAATAATAATTTTTTGAATATTTCTCCTTTTGTTGGCTCATAATCAAGTCAAAGCGAAAGGAGAAATGTTATGAAAACAAAAATTTTAGCTCTGTTTTGTGCCTGCTTCATCCTTCTCACTGTGGTGGATATGATAATCCCGCGCAGTGAAGGAGAAATCTTCGATAATGTTATACGTCTGCATATTTTGGCGGAGGATAACAGCGAAGAAGCACAGTCTGTCAAATTAAAGGTGCGGGATGCATTGCTTGATGAATGCGGTGACCTTTTTTCCTATAATGGCGATGTGAATACCGCTGTGGCAGAGTTGGAGGCAAATTTACCTCATATCGAAGGTATTGCAAGCCGTGTACTTAAAGAAAACGGTATGAGCTATACCGCCGTTGCAAAAATAGGTATGGAAAAATACCCCACCCGTGTTTATGATGGCTTCACCCTCCCCGCCGGTACCTACCGTTCCTTGCGGGTTATGCTGGGCGAGGGCGAAGGACGTAATTGGTGGTGTGTTCTCTTTCCGCCATTGTGTACCAATGCCGCCAAGGACGACCTGTCAAGTGCGGGCATAAATCAAAACGATACACCGGTTTTCACCGAAAAACGGTATATCCTGCGTTTCAAATTTTTAGAATGGTTCAGGTGAAAATATATGCTACATCCTATTATCGGACCTTCGGGAAGCGGCAAAACCGAATATATAATGGAGCGCTTGGGCGATGCTGTAAAAAAGGGCATACGGTGCTATGTAATTGTGCCTGAACAGCAATCGGTTGATTACGAATCGGAGGTGTGCCGCCGTTTTGGCGACAGCTCCAACCTTTATTGCGAAATTCTCAATTTTGAACGTCTGCCTAACCGAATCGCAAGAGATTTCGGCGGATTGGTGGTTAATAATATTGATAAAGGGGGCGCTTGCGCCCTTTTGTCGGTTATAGCAGAATCGCTTAAGGACAAACTAACCCAATATTCTGCCGTTGCCGCAAATGTAGATTTCGCACAATCGCTCCTTGCTCTCATCCACCGTATGAAAATGGGGATGATTTCCCCCGAGAAGCTTTTGGCAAATTCACAAAATATCAGCGATACACAGCTTTCCGAAAAAATCAAGGATATTGCGCTGATTTATTCCCAATACGAAAAGTGCTTTAAGGATGATTTGTCGGACCCCCGTGATGCTCTCACCATTCTGGCAAAGGAGCTTGATGATAAGCCGTTTTTCAAAAACTGCGCAGTTTTTATAGATGGTTATTATACCTTCACCGAGCAGGAATATGCTATCATCAAAGAAATTATCCGCCAAAGCCAGGATACATATATATCCTTTACCGTAGGCGACTCTCGCTTTCTTTTCTCCGAAAATGAAAAAGCGCTGAAAAGGGTTAAGGAACGCTTTGCGGATATAGCCCAACCTGTAATTTTTGACCGCCCGAAGCGTTTTAATTCTCTGTATTTAAAGCATTTGGAAAAGAATATCTTTGGCAATAAAGCAGAAGCTTTATCCGGTGATGACGGCTCCATAGCGCTTGTAACCGCAAAAAACCGCTTTGATGAGGTGGAGTCTGCGGCGGCAGAAATATTGAATTATGTGCGAAAGGGAGGACGTTATAAGGATATTGCCGTTATTGCAGGCAATGCCGACAGCTATCGTCCTATTGTAGATGCCGTTTTTTCTCGGGCAGGTATTCCCGTGTATATTTCCGCAAAGGAACCTCTTGAATCAAAGGGGCTGTTTTCCTTTGTAATTGCATCCCTTGCCGTTGTTGCGGAAGACTTTTCTCTCCGTAGTGTGAAGCGCTATGTAAAAAGCGGCTTTTCGGGTTTGTCCGTAAGAGAAGCCGATGCTCTTCTCAGCTATGCGGCTTCTTGGAAGTTAAGAGGAAAAGCTTGGTATGGCAACGAGGAATGGACCCTTGACCCCGATGGATACACCGAGGGGGACCTTTCGTTAAGCAGTGTAAAGACACTGAAAATAGTTAATGCCGCCAGAAAAAAGGTGGCAGAACCTCTTTCTCAGCTCCGTGATGACCTTATGCAGAAAAATCTCACGGTTTCTCAGGCGCTCCGTGCTTTGTATAACCATTTGGTAAACTTAAACGCCAATGAAAAATTACGTGAGAATGCAGAGATTATACTCAAAAACGGCGATAGAGAAAAAAGCGAACGTGAAATTCAGCTTTGGAAGCTGCTTATAAATATTATCGACCAGATGGACCGTCTTTGCGGTGATAGAGAGGTTACGGCAAAGCGCTTTATGTCACTTATTCGCCTTATGTGCGATTGCTATTCTCTCGGAGCTATTCCTCCATCTGCCGATTCCGTTACCTTTGGCGATGCATCTCTCATACGTGCAGGAAATAGCAATATGGTAATAGTTTTAGGGCTTTGTGACGGTGAATTTCCTTCATCCGCAGGAGTTAACAGCTTCTTCAACCGTGTAGAGGCAACCAAGCTGGAGGAAGCCGACCTTGTTCTTGCCGACACAGTGGAAAAACAGCTTATTACCAATAGATTTTTGGTTTATACCGCCTTTACGGCACCCAAATCAAAGCTGGTGGTTTCCTATCCCAAAAGTGAGCTCAGCGGTGAGGAATTGCGCCCGTCTATGGCGTGGTTTGCCATCGATAAAATGTTCCCCGATGTGAAAATTAAAGAATTCACTGAGGACAATATGCTCTATTCCGGTGAGGCAATTGCCTCCTATTTCCCTTGGCTTATAGATGGGGACATTAAGGATAGTATAGAAGAAGCCATGGATACTCTGGGTGTTTCCTATTGCAGTGAAGAGCCGGCAATCTGTCAGCCCATTTCGGAAATAGAATATAAAGCAGAGGAGCTCAAGCTTTCTCCATCTACTTTCGAAAAATATATCTGCTGCCCCTTTTCATATTTCGGCAGATATATTTTAAGATTACAGGAAAAGAAGCTAAATGAATTTGCAGGCAGGGAAATAGGCAATGCCGCCCATAAGTTGTTAGAACAGTTTATGAAAAAATGTATCTCCAACGGCATTTTCAACTGTCCCGATAAAACCGAAAGAGAGCAAATTATAAAAGAAGAAGCTCAACGCTATCTGGACAAGGTCATCGGCAACGATGCGCAGGAGGATAAACGCTTTATGCACTCCTACCGCAAAATGTTAAAAATAGTTTCCTTTGTTGCCGATTGCCTATGTGATGAATTTTCCGATAGCAAATTCATTCCTCACGGCTTTGAATATAAAATAGGGCTTGGCGATAATGAGGACATTCCTGCTATCCGTTATACCGTCGACGGCAAAAGAGTATTGCTCCGCGGATCTATCGACCGTGTGGATGTTTACGAGAAGGACGGACAAAAATATGTTCGTGTTATCGATTACAAAACCTACAATAAGGGCTTTTCTCTCGATTTGGTAGCGCAAGGACTGGATACTCAGCTTCTTCATTATCTCTTTGCCTTCTGTGAGAAGAATAACGGCAAGCCGGCAGGCGCTATGTACTATAATGTTGTACTGCCGTCGGTAACTGTAAACGGCGGTGAAACCGAGGAAGAGCTGAGAGAATTGCTTATCAAAAACATTACCCGTGACGGCATTTTGATTGACGATAAGGATATTGTTTTTGCAATGAGCCCCGATTGCCGCCACGTGCCGGTATCAAAAACCTCAACAGGCCTTCGTAAAAGTGGAAAATTGCTGTCCGAAGAGGGTTTTGATCAGCTTTCCCAACAGCTTTCACAGCAGGTTCAGGATCTTTCTCACAATATTTTCAGCGGTTCTATGAACATCGCTCCCAACGATTGTGACGGAAAAAAGAAGCCCTGCCAGTATTGCAGCTTTGGCGATATGTGTCGAATTAAGAATTTAAAGGAGGAGGAAGAAAGTGAATATGACGAAACCGAAAACTGAAAGCTCCCCTAACTTCACTCCTGCACAGACACAGGCCATATATCTCAAAAATAAGGATATTATTGTTAGTGCAGGTGCAGGAAGCGGTAAAACCACTGTCCTGACCAAACGCCTGATCGAACAGATAAAGGCAGGAAAAAGCGTCACCGATTTCCTTGTTGTAACCTTTATGAATTCCGCTGCGGCAGATATCAAAAGAAAGCTTTACGAAGCATTGGCCAAGGAGTGCGGTGAGGATAGTGATATGAGCGAACGCTTGGAACACCAGCTTTTGCTTGTAAATGAGGCCAATATATCTACAATTTCCTCTTACTGTATTTCCTTTGTAAAAGAAAATTTTGCATCGCTGGGAATTTCTCCCCGCATCCGTGTTGCCGACGAAACCGAATCTCTCCTTCTTCTCAACCGTGCTGCCGAAAAGGTTATGGCCGATGGCTACGAGGAGGGAAGAGAAACCTTTTTGCGGCTCTCTGATAATTTTTCTGACGGTAAAAGCGATGCAGGCATTGTAAGTAAAATGATAAGCTTGTTCCATTCTCTCCGTGTTACCATCGGCTGGAAGGAAATGCTTTCCGATTATAGCGCAAAGCTTCGTCGTGATGGCGAAATAACCCGAACCGAGGGCTTTTTTGCCTCGCAGGCTGGCGCAGAGATTAAAAACCGCATAAAGACCTTGTACGGAGAATTGGCAACAGCCGCTTCGGATCTTTTTGCCTTTGCTTCTTCGGTGGCCGAGGAGGATAAATATCTGGCTCCGATAGAGGCCTTCTGTAAGGTGTGCGAAAACGTATATCGTTCTATTGATATAAATTATGTAAACTTTGCTTCTGCGTCCTATGAGTCGATACAAACTATCAAGCTGGAATCCCGAGGATGCGATGAAGAAAGCCGCAATATTATCAAGGATCAAAAGCACGATATTGCGGAAGCTCTTAAAAAGCTTCGTGCAAGATATTATTTCGGAACCGAATCCTTTATTGCCGATTCCTTTGAAAAATGTGCAGATATGGTAGATGAAATTTCGCTTTTCCTTTCTGCACTTGAAAGGGAATACAGCGCTCTGAAGCAGGAAGCGGGCATATTCGATTATACCGATTATGAGCAAAAGACCTTGGAATTGCTTGAAGATACAGACGAAAACGGCAATAAGGTGCCCTCTGCTCTCTGCCTGAAAAAGCAGCTGGAGTTTAGCGAAATACTTATCGATGAGTATCAGGACGTCAACCCTATGCAGGATAGGATTTTTGCACTTCTTGCAGGCGCAAGCCACCGCTTTATGGTAGGTGACGTTAAGCAAAGTATTTACCGCTTTAGAAATGCCTATCCCGATATTTTCTTGGGATATAAAGAGGAATTTGCCGATGTTGATGCCCAATCCGAAGGTAAAAATGCCCGCATTTTCTTAAAAGAAAATTTCCGCTGCGATTCGCCTATAATAAATTATGTAAACCTATTCTTCCAATCTGTTACCGAAAATACTCCCTATTCAAGGGAATATGACGGTGAATGGCTGGTTCATGCCTCTACCCGTCCGGAATTAAAAACTCCTGTAATTTTGGCAGTTGCCGAAAAGCAGCCCAAAATGGCAAAGGAGGCCCGTCAGGCCGAAGCTGACTTTATAGCAAGAGAAATTCTGGACCTTGTAAAAAACAAGACCTCCGATGAAGGCGATAAAATTAAATTTTCCGACTGTGCTGTTATGCTCAGTGCTATGAAGGGTTATTCCATCGAATACGAAAAGGCCTTCCGTAAATACGGAATCCCCTATAAGAAGGAAAAAAGTGAAAATTTCCTCGAAAATCCCACTATAAGATTGGCGATGGCGGCCCTTAAATCCATCGATGACCCTACCGATGATATTTCACTCTGTGCCCTTATGCGCAGTCCGCTTTTCAATTTTACCTCGCAGGATTTGTACAGAATTCGTCTTAATTCTCCCTATTCTTCCTTTTGGAGTGCCGTTAATAAGCTTTCGCGCCCCAAGCTCAATAGGGCATATGAGGGAGTTTATAAATTCACACGAGGTGCAGGCGATAGAGGATTATCACTTCGTTGCCGTAGCTTTGTGGATAAAATTCTTCTTTGGCGTGCCGAAAGTATGGGTGTGACCTGCTCCGATTTTCTGAAAAACTTTTTGGTTTCATCGGGCTTGATGCGCTTGTCCTCTGCCGCAGGTGCCAAGTGCAGTATGCTTCTGCTCTATAATTACGCCTGCCGCTTCGAGCAAACCTCCAACCACGGCCTTTCCGGCTTTATGGATTATATTGCCGAGCTCGCTCGTTCCGGCAACTCTATTTCCGATGTGGTTAACGGCGGCGAAAATGATGCAGTTTCCTTTATAACAATCCATAAATCCAAGGGCTTGGAGTTCAAGGTATGCTTTGTGGCTTGTACCGACAGAGAATTTCAAGGTATGAAAAACAGCGACAGAATTACGCTTGTCCGCCGAGAAGGAATAACCTTCCGCCTTAAAGACAGCAATAGATTTACCGATTATAACCCTCCCACAAATATCATTGCAATGGATAGGGAGCGTGAGGCAATCGTCGGTGAGGAATTGCGTAAGTTTTATGTTGCTCTCACTCGTGCCCAGGAGCGCCTTTATGTAACGGGATGCGCTCAGACCGATTGGAGTAACAAGACCTATACTGCGGAAACGGCAAAAAGCTGGCTGGATATGGCTCTTTATGTGCACAGTAAGGGTGAATTTAATTGCTTCTCCCTTGTTAATATTCAGGAACCTGACGGCGAGCAGGGCTATATTCCCGAGGTGGCGTCTGTAAAGAAATACGCTCCCACGGCAGAAATGCTTGATATTCTGAAATTCCGCTATCCCTATGAAAAGGCCGTAACAACTGCGGCAAAAATATCGGTTTCCGAGCTTCGTGAGGGCTTGCTGGAGGATGATGAGTATAATCGCAGTCATCTGTCTGTGCCCGCCTCCCGTGTGGCATTAAAACCCGCCTTTGCGAGGGAAACCTCCTTCGATGCAGGCGAAATAGGTACCGCAAACCACCAATTTATGCAGTTCTGCAATTTTTCCAATGCTGAAAAGGATGTAAATACCGAAGCTATGCGGCTTTTGGAAAGAGGAATGCTTACCCGACAGCAGGTACAGCTTCTGGATATTCCCGCTTTAAAGAGACTCTTCCTTGGCGACCTTTATCAGCTTATAAAGTCATCCCCAAGGGTATATCGTGAAAAACGCTTTTCTGTCCGTGATATTCTTTCCGAAAACGGCGAGCCGATTTTGGTGCAGGGCGTTATCGACTGCTTTTTCCAAAATCCCGACGGTACCTATACCGTTGTTGATTACAAAACCGATAGGGTGAAAACTCTCGAAGAGCTTGTTGAACGCCACAAGGTTCAGCTCAATTGCTATAAAAATGCAGTAGAGCGTATGACGGGAGCTTCGGTTTCCAAAACCATTCTTTATTCCTTTGCATTGAATGAGGCGGTGACGCTGTAATGAAGCTTTTTAAAAGAAGGGAAAAGCTCTATCCCATAACCATATCGGATATGCAAAACCGTTATGATGAAATCTGGAAGCTTTTTGTAAAGAAAAAGATCCATAAAGATGGCGTATTTATCGATTTGTTTTTTCTCCAAGCTATGTGGGAAGGTGAAATGCCGGTCTTCAATTTTGGAGATAAGCTCACGGTGACCAAGGGTGAAACACCGGACGGCCAGCTTGCGGTATTAAATGAAAAGGGTGAATTTCTGGGCTTGATACCCTCCGAAAGCTCAATTTTCCCCAATCGGCTTTTGGATTTCAATATCAAGCTTTGGTGCTTTGTCGAGGCGGTAGATACCTCCGAATTTTTCCCTGCCGTTGCTTTGTCACTTTATTGCGAAAATTATTAAAAAGGTGAACCCATAACGGGTTCACCTGTAAATCAAATTATTCAGAAGGGAAGTGAAGCTGTGTCCTACGGAAAACGTATAAAAAATAAAGTCGGAGGCCAAGC
>JAZSDB010000164.1:0-5829 GCA_045530975.1 Eubacteriales bacterium | reverse complement strand
GCATATAACTCGCCGTGTATACGGCCAATATAACTGAAGAAAAGAGTTAGTGTTATTCTGTGCTTCGCACAGAGTGATATTTTCACTTCGTGAAAGTGTTATTGAAGCCTTACGGCTTCAGTGTTATTATATTCGCCTTTAACGCGCGAAGCGCATATAACTGCCGAAGGCAATATCACGCGCCCAAGGCGCATATAACTCGCCGTGTATACGGCGAATATAACTGAAAAAAGACTTGCAAATGCAAGTCTTTTTTCTGGTGCCTCCGATCGGAATTGAACCAATGACACGGAGATTTTCAGTCTCCTGCTCTACCAACTGAGCTACAGAGGCATATCACTCCCCCGCTGTTGCAGGAAAGCGATGGCGATTCGGATGGGACTCGAACCCACGACCTCCGCCGTGACAGGGCGGCATTCTAACCAACTGAACTACCGAACCATTTTTGGAGCGGATTACGGGGCTCGAACCCGCTACCTCCACCTTGGCAAGGTGGCGCTCTACCAAATGAGCTAAATCCGCTGGAGCTGATGATGAGACTCGAACTCATGACCTCATCCTTACCAAGGATGTGCGCTACCACCTGTGCCACATCAGCATCTCAAAAAAGGATATATATTATTAGATTGTAAGCTTGCTGGAGGCGCCACCCAGAATCGAACTGGGGAATAAAGGTTTTGCAGACCTCTGCCTTACCGCTTGGCTATGGCGCCATAATGACCGCCTAAGAAAGCGGAATCTGGAGCGGATTACGGGGCTCGAACCCGCTACCTCCACCTTGGCAAGGTGGCGCTCTACCAAATGAGCTAAATCCGCATACTCTGCGGAAGTTGAGCAAAGACTTTTAAAAAGTGGCGATTCGGATGGGACTCGAACCCACGACCTCCGCCGTGACAGGGCGGCATTCTAACCAACTGAACTACCGAACCGTATAGTCTCGTCAACGCGCTTGATTATAATAACATATCTAAAAGGATTTTGCAATACCTTTTTGAAAAAAAGTTGAGATTTTTTTCGATTTTTTTTGATAATCCCGTCAGACCGCACCACGGCCCCAAAAATGCCCTTTATTCCTGCTTTTCGGCAATGATTTTATCCAGGATTTCCGCCGCATCCATTACAAAACGGCAGCAGGGGCGCACCGCATAGTATTCCGCCGTTCTCTCGGCAGGGTCACTTCCCTGCGTATTGGCGATACCCCTCAACAGCTCGTCGCAGACAATGGTGCTGTGCTTTTCCTTAAATTCATCGGCAATACGGCGAATGAGAGCATAGTGAGCAGACTTTGCCTTGTGGTCCTTTACATCGGCATAGCCCCCCAGCAGGCCTGCCACCGCAAAGGCACCTGTGCAGGCACCGCAGACAGAGCGCATTTTACCCATACCGCCCCCAAAGGAGGAAGACAGCATAAGTGCGGTTTGGTGGTCCATACCCGTCACATCGCAAAAAGCGCACATCACCGCCTGAGCGCAATTATAACCGTTATTAAAAAGCTCCGCCGCCTTTTCACTATGATTCATAATCCACCTCTGTTTTTCCGATTTCCCGATAATTCTACACTTTTATTCAATATATGTCAAGGGGAAAAAGGAATAATAGCAGGCACATTGCAGAAAATATAATGGGAGGGACAGCTATGACAATTATCACTCTGCGGGCATTTCTATTTTACATTTTACTCACGGCAATGATGAAGCTGATGGGCAAGCGTCAGATTGGCGAAATGCAGGTTTCCGAGCTGGTCACCACCGTGCTTTTATCGGAGCTGGCGGTTTTTCCCGTTACCGACCCCGACATTCCCTTTTTGCACGGCTTTCTGCCTTTACTGCTGATTGCCTCGCTGGAGGTTATTGTTTCCTTTGTAAGCTTAAAAAGCTCTGCCTTCCGTTCATTTTTAAACGGAGATCCCATAATGCTGTACGAAAAGGGTAAATTTATAGACAAAAACCTTATAAAGGCCAGAGTTTCCAAGGATGATGTGGAGGCGCAGGTGCGGATAAACGGGTACGCCGACCTGAAAACCGTCGATAAAATCATACTTGAAAGAACGGGAAAGATGAGTGTGCTGCCCAAGGAAAGCAACACACCCAATCAATCGGGAGAATGATATGGAAAACTTTATTATTGCTATACTGATAGTTGCGGTAATTATCGTCTTTTCGGTAATAAACTGTGTGAAAATCACCAATCTCTGCGAGGAAATGATTGTTCTGACCGAGGAGGGCTATTTTAATATTGCCTATGACTTATGGCAGGAAAACAAGGTATATCTCAGTCTTTTCATACACGACCCCGAGATAGACGAGGCAGACGAGGTCTTTCGTATGGTTGAAGGAGGGGACAGTGACAGCACCGAAAGGTTGATAGAGGTGCTGAGGGAGCTTCTGGACAGCGAAAAGCCCCTTTTGGTTAATTTACTTTAACAAATTTTCCCCTGTTATTGACAGTGACGGCAAAAAGTTATATATTATATATGAAGGCAATCTTCAAAGGGAAATATATTTTCATTCCTTTGGCTTTTTCATTCCATCCCCGTGAAGCTATGCCGTTTCTTACTTACAGATTATGTAAAAATCCGTCGAAAGGGTACACCTTATGAATAAAATTAAGCTTTCTCCCTCCGCCTTGTCCTGCGACTTCGGCAATGCATCCAATGATTTTCGTCTTGCCAAGGAGGGCGGTGCGGAATATCTGCATCTTGACGTTATGGACGGCATTTTCGTGCCCAACATTTCCTTCGGTCAGCCGGTAATCAAATCACTCCGCAAGTGCACCGACCTTGTTTTTGATGTGCATTTGATGATAACCGAGCCCATCCGCTACATAGAGGATTTTGTCAAGGCCGGCTCCGATATTATCACCATCCACGTGGAGGCCACCGACAAGGCAGAGGAAACACTTAAGCTCATCCGCTCGCTGGGTTGCAAGGCAGGCATTTCCATAAAGCCCAAAACTCCTGTGGAGGACATCCTCCCTCTTCTCCCCCTTTGCGACCTTGTTTTGGTTATGACGGTGGAGCCCGGTTTCGGCGGTCAGAAGTTTATGTCCGATATGATGCCCAAGGTTTCGGCATTGAAAGAATATGCATTACAGCACAATCTTGATTATGAAATAAGCATCGACGGCGGTGTTTCGGCAAGCAATGCCGCTCTCTGTGTGGAATCCGGCGCCAACGTGCTTGTGGCAGGAAGCAGTGTTTTCTGCAAGGATGATATTGCCGCCGCCTGCCAAGAGATTTTATCTGCTGTCAACAATTAAAGGAGAATTTTTATGCCCACAAACAGCTCCGGCGGAAGACGTCCTGTCGGCAAAAGCACATCGGGAAAGCGCACCACAGCGCCCCGCAGCGGTGCAAGAAGCACAGGAAAACGCCGTAAAAGAAAGAATAAGGCACAGGGCTATTTATACATAGCCGCCGCCCTTTGTATATTAGGTATATTTCTTTTTGCCCTTTTGATTTCACAGATTTCGGGTTGCTCCGACGACAGCTCCTCCGATACAGACGAAAGCACTCGTGCAGAAAGCTCGGAGGAAAGCACCCAATCCAAAGAGGAATCCAATCATTCCTCCACCGAGGAAAGCAGTGAGGACACACCTGAGAGCAGTGACGTCACCTCCGACGACGTACCCACCGACAACCCCATCGCCAACAGAATTTCCGCCTATGAGGAATACATCGGCGTGGAGTATTCCATAAATATGCTGGAATACGAGCAATACGTCTGCCCCGAAAATGCCGATAGATTTGTATATATAGTTAACCCCAACCACACACTTGCGGCAGATTATGTGCCCGAGGACCTTGTTTGGTGCACCAACATCCGCAAGGGCAGGCCAAAGGATTATTCCTATATAAACAGCACCGCCAACAAGGCGCTGGAGGCATTTTTGAAGGAAGCCGCCCATTACGGCTATGACGACATCACAGTTACAAATGCCTACCGCTCCTATAAGGTTCAGAGCGGCTTGTTCAATAATTATCTTGCCAACGACCTTAAAGAGGATTATGTTTGCGATACCTGCCACACCTATATAGACATTTCCTACTTCCCCAAAAACGTAAAGACAATTGTAAACATAGGTGATACCTTTTATTACTGCAACGGCTGCGGTTATCAGTTAACTCCCGATGCCGAGGGCAAGCTTTACTGCGAGATTTGTATGATGGAGGTTACCTCTCCCGAAATCAGACAGGACAAAACCGAAAAGGTGTGCTGCTTCTTCTGCAAGGACTGCGGTAACGGCAAAAACATCACCTTCAGCGAGGAGGACGGTTATTACTGCGAAAAATGCAAAAAGGCCGTAGCTCCCTGCCTTGGCGAGGTGCGCCGTCCCACCAACGATGAGGCCACCGCCCATGTTTTGACCTATTCCACCAAGCCGGGCACCAGCGAGCACCAGACAGGCCTGTGCTGTGATATGCACAACCTTTCACAGACCACCTCCGCCTTTGACAACACAGCCGAGGCAAAGTGGCTTGCCGCCAATGCCCACAGATTTGGATTTATTCTTCGTTATCCCGAGGGCAAACAGCACATTACGGGCATCAAGCACGAAAGCTGGCATTTCCGCTTTGTAGGCAGAGATGCCGCCACCGAGATGTTTGAAAAGGGATTAACCCTTGAAGAATATCTGGGCGAAGCATAATTACAAAATAAAACAGAGCAGAAATACTGCTCTGTTTTTTATTTGCTTTTTTAAAAAATTTCTATGGAAACAGCCCTTGCAAGGTCGGTTCCGGAGGTGAACCCAAATTCGTTTTCGCCCTCTACAAGCGCAATTTCACGGTAATCGGTAAATATCTTGCCATCGGTACCGCCCACAATAAAGCCGCCCGCATTCTTGGTATTTACATTAAGCGCAATGCTGGTCTGAGTTAAGGTAGGAGTATCGGAAATAAAGCCAACACGCAGTATTGCCTTTCTTGCATTGGAATTTATAACCGCCTTGCCATTCTTAACCTCACAAGACGCCACGGCAGTGAGGTTTTCGCATTCGCCCTTAAGGTCACGTCTGCCGTAACCTGCACGGTATGCCATATAGGACAAGCTGTCCAGAGTGAACCTGATAAGGTTTACTGCGCAGGCCTGCAGCTCACCGCGGGAGAGGGTTCCGTTCTGCAGAGATTCCATAAGGTTGTCCTCCCTTGTCATAGCGTCGGGAGAAACCATATAGATATCGTTCATGGCGTGAACCATACCCTTTAAATTGGTGACAGAGGCACTGCCGTCCTCGGCGCTTACACGAGCCCACCAGTCGGTCATTACAAAGCCGTCAAAGCCGAAATCGTTACGGAGCAATCTCACCGTCAAATCGTAATTGGAGGCCGCCCAAAGACCGTTTACGGGGTTGTAGGAGGTCATTACCGAGCGGATTCCGCTTTCCTTAATGCATATCTCGAAGGGCTTTGCATAGATTTCACGGACTGCACGCTCGCTCAACACAGCATCCACGCCGTGACGGTCCAGCTCCTGATTGTTTGCAAGGAAATGCTTAACCGCACCGCTTACGCCTGCATCGTCCAAGCCCTTACAAACCGCCGCCGCCATCTTACCCGAAAGAAGGGGATCCTCGGAGAAATACTCGAAGTTTCTGCCGCAGAGAGGGTCACGGTGGATATTGGTGCCGGGGCCAAGAAGAATATCTACATTGTAGGACGCAAGCTCGTTACCGCAAAGAACATAAATCTCGGAAACAAGCTGAGGGTTCCAGGTTGCCGCAAGGCAGGTGGCGGCAGGATATGCCACACACTTGAAATCGGATTCCATACGGATGCCCGAGGGGCCGTCGGTACAGCAAAGTGCGGGAAGTCCCATTGCCTGCAAGGAG
>JAZSDB010000054.1:0-3305 GCA_045530975.1 Eubacteriales bacterium | reverse complement strand
GAAAAAATATGGCACACGAATACGATTACAGTAATCACGAAGAACAAATAATACATAATACCGGAATTGAGGACGAAATAAGGAGCTGTTATATCGACTACGCGATGAGCGTTATCGTAGGACGAGCTCTTCCCGACGTACGTGACGGTATGAAGCCGGTACACCGCCGTATTCTCTATGCGATGTACGAGGACAGACTGACCTACGATAAGCCCTTTAGAAAGTCGGCTACCACCGTAGGTAACGTGCTGGGCCGTTACCATCCTCACGGCGACGCATCGGTATATGATGCAATGGTACGTCTTGGTCAGGACTTTTCGCTCAGATATGTTCTTATAGACAAGCACGGTAACTTCGGTAACATCGACGGTGACCCCCCTGCGGCCTACCGTTATACCGAGGCAAGAATGTCACGTCTTGCCGACGAGATGATGACCGATATCGAAAAGAACGTGGTGGATTATATCCCCAACTTCGATAACACCCGTCAGGAGCCGGTGGTACTGCCCTCCCGATTCCCCAATCTGCTGGTAAACGGTAGCGTGGGTATTGCGGTAGGTATGGCTACAAATATCCCCACCCACAATATGCGTGAGGTTATCGATGCCACACAGTACCTTATCGACAATCCCGATTGTACCATTCCCGACCTTATGCAGTATATAAAGGGCCCCGATTTTCCCACCTACGGCACCATTTACGGTACCTCCGGTATATACGAGGCATATATGACAGGCCGTGGCAGAATTCGTGTTCGTGCAAAGGCCCATTTCGAGGAAAAGAACGGCAGAACCAGCATAATTATTACCGAATTGCCCTATCAGGTAAACCGTTCTATGCTTCTTGAAAGCATGGTAGAGCTGGTTAAGACCAAAAAGGTAGAGGGTATCTCCGATATCCGTAATGAATCAGGCAAGGCGGGTATGCGCATCGTTATCGAAATAAAGAAGGATGCCAACGCCCAGATAGTTCTCAACCTTTTGTATAAATATACTCAGCTTCAGGATACCTGTGCGGTAAATATGGTTGCGTTGGTAAACGGCGTGCCCAAGCTTTTGAACCTGAAGGAAGTGCTTTCCTATTACCTTGCACACCGCAAGGAGGTTGTAGAGCGCAGAGTTCGCTTTGACTTGGCAAAGGCAGAGCACGAGGCACACATTTACGAGGGCTATAAGATAGCTATCGACAATATCGATGAGGTTATTGCCATCATCCGTGCCAGCGCAAGCATTGCGGATTCCAAGGCAAACCTTATAGAGCGCTTTGCACTGTCCGAGGCACAGGCGCAGGCAATCGTTGATATGACCTTAGGTAAGCTTTCGGGCATGGAGCGTCAGAAGATAGAGGACAGATTGGCCGCCCTTTATGCTCTTATCAAGGAGCTCAATGAAATCCTCGGCGACGAAAGCAAGCTGGTTGCCATTATTAAAGAAGACCTCGAATTTGTAAAGAACAAATACGGCGACGAGCGTCGTACCGAGATAGTAGAGGCCGAAAACGATATTCTTATCGAGGACCTTATCGAGCGTGAAACCTGCGTAATTACCGCAACAAGAGCGGGCTACGTAAAGCGTCTCCCCAGCGATACCTATCAGGCGCAGAGGAGAGGCGGTAAGGGCATTACCGCAATGGGAACAAGAGAAGAGGACAATGTGGAGGACGTTATTATCGCCCACAGCCACGATTTCCTGCTTATGTTCTCCAATACAGGCAAGGTTTATATAAAGAAGTGCTACGAAATTCCCGAAAGCGCAAGAACCGCCAAGGGTACAAACCTTGTAAACCTTCTCTCGCTGGATAGCGATGAAAAGATAACCGCAATTGTGCCCGTAACCGAATTTAACGAAAACGAAAATCTGGTGCTTATCACTCAAAAGGGCGTAGTGAAGAGAATTGCTCTCACCGCATACCAGAGAAAGCGCAACAGCGGTCTTCACGCCATCAATCTTGATGACGGCGATGCATTGCTTTATGTATTGCGCACCAACGGCGAGGACGATATTATTGTTGCCACCAACAGAGGTATCTCTATCCGCTTTAATGAAAACGACGTGCGTGAAATGGGCA
Source organism: Eubacteriales bacterium (assembly GCA_045530975.1). GTDB lineage: Bacteria > Bacillota > Clostridia > Oscillospirales > CAG-382 > Coliplasma. Next base: position 1,238 of record JAZSDB010000054.1, on the reverse strand, counting down.
GACAGGCCCGTGGTGTACGTGCAGTTACTCTGGATGAAGAGGATTATGTTGTAGGTGCAGGCGTTATCCCCAACGGTGATGACGATAACGACCTTTACGTGCTCACCATTACTGCAAACGGCTACGGTAAGCGCAGTGTTACCGCCGAATATAAATGTCAGCGCAGAGGCGGCAGAGGCCTTATCTGCCACGGCATAAGCGATAAGACCGGCTATCTTGCAGGTATCCGTCTTGTTCGTGCCAGCGATGAAATAATGCTTATAACCGACGGTGGTATAATTATCCGTACCCGTGTAAGCGAAATTCCCGTTTACGGCAGAAGCGCATCCGGTGTAATCGTAATGCGTCTTGAAGAGGGCGCATCGGTAATGCGATTTGCGGCAGTAGACCCCGAAGCAGAGGCCGAGGAAAAGGCAGAAGCTGTGGAGGAGGGCGCAGAAAAGGGCGAAAGCGGAGCGCAAACCACTGAAAACGGCGAAGCAGCAGAAAATAATGAATCCACAGAAATACCCGAAACATCCGAAGCAGCGGAGGAAGAATAAATGGCTCTCAAAACCTTTATACTTGAAAACAGCAATACCAAAAAACAGCGCCAGACCGATATAAAAAATGCAGTGAGAAAGTATTTGGACAACCCGAAAATAAAGGTTGAATTCGACGAAAAGGGTAAAATCACCCTTGAAAATTGCGAAAAAAAGCTTTATCTTTCTGTAACCCGTGCAAATAAGGTTATGCTGGTGGTGCTTTACGAAAAGCCCATCGGTATAGATGGCGAATATCTCCCCAGAATCCTTGCGCCCGAAAACAAGATAGACTATATGCTTTTGGCAGAAAAGTTCTTCTCTCTTGAAGAAAGCGAATTTCTCCACGATTGCGCTCACGGCACCGAGGCAGAAAACTTTGTTCGTATCTGGACCCGCAAGGAGGCATATATAAAGGCAGCAGGAAAGACCTTGGTGGATTTCCCCAATTTCTCTGTTGTGGATGCCAATTCCCACTTCCTGCCCAAGGTAAACGGCATTTCCTTGAAGAAGTTTGCGATAAAATTCCCTGAGTGTGAAGATTATCACTTCGTCATCGCAGGAATAGAATAGGACTTCATTTTTGAGCGAGAACAAAAAGCGGCTATATTTAGCCGTTTTTTTATCTTCCTTCGCAACAGAGGGCAGTAGGATAGTCGCTTCGCTCTCAACCGAAAACGCTTGTTTTCGGTTAGGGTTTGGATGCCCGTACATTCG
>JAZSDB010000144.1:0-6943 GCA_045530975.1 Eubacteriales bacterium | reverse complement strand
ATTCAATTTCTTTAATAGAGCTTGCATCTGCGGGCTTTGCTAAGTTTCTCGGAAAGAGAAAGTTTCTTGCATATCCGTCGGATGTATTAATTAATTCACCCTTTTTGCCCTGGCCTTTTACATCTGCAAGTAAAATTACTTTCATACGTTTTTTCCTTCTTTCGTTGTACTGTCACCGATATATTCATCGATGGCTTCTTTTAAAATTTCGAGGGCTTCGAACACATCATAAATAGCTTCTGTGAATTCTTCACCTTTACGTTTTTTTATCTGTGCTCCGGCTGACTGAAAATGTCCGCCCCCACCTAATAATTTTGCAATATTAATTACATTTACCGTTCCGTCACTGCGAGCGGAAAGGTTTATACCGTTTTCTAAGGAATAGAGAACAAACGAAGCGGAAATTCCCTCTATATCGACCATGTTATCGGCCGCCTTTGAGGCAATAACCTTGTTTTCGGGATTTGTATTGCTATTATAAATGGAAATGGCAAACTTATCCCTATAAACGTGCATATTTTGTTCAATATCGCTTATAGCTCGGAACTGTTCCAAGTCCGATTTGAAGAGATTTTTAGCTTTTCCAACATCTGCACCTGCGTTCTTTAAAAAGCTGCAGGCAGAATAGGTTCTGGTACCCGTATCTCTCGAAAAGAACTGAGTATCCAACAAAATGCCGGCTAAAAGGATTTGAGCTTCTTCTGTGCGCAATTCCAATTTGAGAATATCTGAATTAGAGTTGATAGTGTTCATAGAAAGCTCTAAGATTTCACAGATAAGCTCGGATGCACTTGAAGCAGTAGGGTCGATATTAGTGTGTAAAACTTGTTTATATTCAGTTAACGGTTCTTTTATAGCGTGGTGGTCAATTATAACCACTTTGCTTGCCTTATCAAACACTTTGGGTGCGGCAAAAAGCTCCGGATTTGATGCATCGGTTATAATTACCAATGAATCTTTGCTTTCCAAAATCTCTTGCGCTCTCGGTTCATCAATGAATACGGAATCGTATTCGGGGAAGCAGGAAATATTTTCAATGATTTTAGAGATATTCTTATCATTTTTATCCGCAACAATGTAATAGGGCACTTTATGTGTCTTGACAAATGTTGCAATACCGATATTGGAAGCAATAGAATCAAAATCCGGTCGTTGATGTCCCATTATGATTACGCTTTCGCAATCTTTCAAATGACGGGACAAAAAGTCTTTGCAAAGACGTGAGCGTATCTTTGTTTGTCTTTGTACAGCTTTATTTCTACCGCCATAGCTGTCTTCGCCATCGTCGGTGCGGACAACCGCCAAGGCACCGCCGCGCTGTAATGCGGAACGAAGCGCTATCATAGCAGATTCCCGTTTTTCCGAAAGAGTACCCTTTCCGGATGAAACACCGATGGAAATTGTGATGGGCACATAAGAATCGGTAGAAGTTTCTGCAAAAACTTGATCTAAAATATCAAATTTCGAAGAAATCATAGATTTAAGGTGCACGTTTTCAAACTGCATAAAGTATTTGTCACGCTCGTATTCAATAAGAATTGCAGAATACTTCGTGGCCCATTCCTCTAACAGTTTATTTACTTTTGCTGCACCGAAACGGTTATTCTCTTGAATTTCCTGAGATACCTCATTGGTATTATCGATTACGATATACGCAACTCTTGCCGCGCTGTCATCAAGTGCTTTGCTAAGATTTTTTTCCTCGTCCTTGCAGCTTAAAACCGCTCCATACATATTTTTATGAGGTATGGGATAGATTTTTATCTCATAATACGAAGCTTCTGTACTTAACGGAAGTGTATCTATGTTCTCCGAAATTGCATTGGAAAGACTTGCATGGGATAGTGCTCCGTCAAAGACTTTTGTGATATCCGGTATAGTATGAATTACTTCGGGAAGAGACTTAAAAGAATTGTTACACCAAACAATCTTGTTGTTTTCATCTACAATCAAGGCAGGCGAAGAGACGATGTTGAAAAACTCGGGTATGAGCTTAGTGGCATCCCGTTCGCCTATCATACGATGCTTTGATATATGAATTCTTATTGCTATAAAAGCGGCATATATAACAAAGCAGAACAGCATAAGTAATCCGACCGAGCGGTTTACAAACAGGAGTGCTATTGAAATTATAAAGTAGATTAATAAACCAAACAGTTCGTTGATGTAAGTACGTACTAACTTTTTTAAAAAATTCATTTCTTCACCTCCGTGATACAAGGTGTATCAACCTGTGAAATCTTAATTTAATAATGTTTGCTGAGTGATTTCGGGATCTACATCTTCAAAAACTACGCCCGCAGCAGGCAATTTTGATTTTCTGTATCTGGATTCCTTAATGAGCTTTTTCTTCTCGGGCTCGTAAGGAACAACAGATATGATTTTTTTGCCTTTTTTCAAGGTATAAATCTGGCCACCGCCGGAAGTTCTTGTTGATTTTTCGATAATTTGACCTTCTTTAACCAATAGGGCTCTATCATCATCGGAGCGAACCAAAAATTCGGTATGTTTTCCGGTGGGAAAAACTGCAACCGCAGGGCTGCCTCCAAAGAATGCATTGGTAAGCTTTTTACGATTCGTCTTGGTCGCATAGGATTCCATTGGAATTGAAACGGCTTTGCCGTTTTCGAAGAAGATGACTACCCTTCCGACATATTCTTTTAGACAGATGGCGGAAATAACCTTTTCGTTATCATTGAACTTGAGTTTTGCAGGTACATAGTCACCTAATGCGCTTGCTTTTGAATCTTCAAAATCGTCAAGACGGGATTTATAAACTTGTGCATCAGAGGTGAAGAACAATATATCCTCGGTATTATTTGTTTCAAATCTTGTTCTCAGGCAATCGTTCTCTTTGAATTTCTGAACATCATTACCTCTGAGAGATGCAAGGGTGCATTTTTTGAAATAACCATCCATACTGAGAAATGCTTCGCAGGGGTAATCTGCAACGGTTTCTTCCTCAATATTATCGATAACGTCTTCCCTATCGATAATATATGTTTTTCTGGGCATACCGTATTTATCGGCAATTTCGGCGAGTTGTTTGATTATCCTTGTTTTGATTCTTCTTTCGCTGGAAATTAAAAGCTTAAGGTCCTCTATTTCCTTCTCAAGATCGCCGATCTCGTCAATACGCTTAAGAATATACTGCTTATTAAGATTGCGAAGCTTAATATCGGCTACAAATTCAGCTTGGATTTCATCGATATTAAAGCCGGTCATCAAATTGGGGACTACGTCCTTTTCGTTTTCGGTGCCGCGAATAATGGCAATAGCTTTGTCTATATCAAGCAATATTGAACGAAGACCATAGAGCAAATGAAGCTTGTCGGATTTCTTTGAAAGATCAAAAATATAAGTTCTGCGCAGACATTCAATACGGAACGCACACCATTCATCCAATATCTGCTTTATTCCCATTGTTTGAGGAGTACCGCCAACGAGGATATTGAAATTACATTTGAAATCATCCTCAAGCTTAGTTAACCTGAAGAGCTTTTGCATTAATTTTTCGGGATCTGTGCCTCTCTTCAAATCAATGGCCATTTTGAAGCCGTTGATGTCAATTTCGTCACGTACGTCCGAAATATCTTTGATTTTGCCTTCTTTTACTAACTGTATTATGCTTTCTCGGATTTTCTCGAGAGTTGTAGTATAAGGTATTTGCAAAACCTCAATACGGTTTTCCGATTTATCGTAAATGTATTTTGCCCTGACTTTTACAGAGCCCTTGCCTGTTTCATAGACCTCTCTGAGCTTATCTTTATCATAGATAAGCAAACCGCCTGTGGAGAAATCGGGAGCTTTTAAAATCTCCATAATTTCATCAGTGGTGATTTTATCGTTACGAAGGTATGCTGTGCAGACATCACACACTTCACGAAGATTAAATGAACAAATATCGCTTGCCATACCTACAGCAATACCCGAATTAGGAGACACTAAAATATTTGGAAAGGATGTAGGTAATACAACCGGCTCGGTTGTGGTGCTGTCGTAGTTATCTACGAAATCAACCGCATCTCTGTCTATACCGTCGAAAATTTCTCCACTTATTTTCGCCAGCTTACACTCGGTATAACGAGAGGCGGCATAGGCCATATCGGAATATTGCTTACCAAAGCTACCCTTCGACTCTATAAAGGGATGGAGCAAACATTCTTTACCGGTTGTTAAGCGAACCAAGGTTTCATAAATAGCCGCGTCGCCGTGGGGGTTCAATACCATTGTTTGGCCTACAACCTTGGCGCTTTTTTGCTTTTGACCGTTCAGCAGGCCCATTTTATACATTGTATACAGCAGTTTTCGGTGAGCTGGCTTAAAGCCATCAATTTCGGGTATGGCACGGGAAACGATAACGCTCATCGCATACGGCATATAGTTTGTTTCAAGTACATTAGTAATAGAAACATCAATGGGCTCGGATATAATTTCCGGCTCTATAGGTTTAGCTTTCTTTCTGGCCATTTATTACCTCATTAAATATCTGCAAGTTGGATATACTTTGCTCCGTATTTGGAGATAAATTCTTTTCTGCCGCTAATATTATCACCGAGAAGTATATCGAACATTTCGTATGTCTTTGCTTCATCCTCGGGAGAAATACGGATTAATTTTCTCGTGGCAGGTTTCATTGTGGTTAAGCTCATCATATCAGCATCGTTTTCGCCAAGACCTTTCGAGCGCTGAATAGTGAACCTTTTATCGCCTATCTTTTCCAGCAAAGCAGTTTTTTCGGCTTCGCTGTATGCAAACATAGTTTCGTTTCCGCATGTAATTTCGTACAACGGAGTTTCTGCGATATAAATACGACCTTCCTTGATAAGTGTGGGAAGTAAACGGTAGAACATGGTAAGGATAAGTGTTCTTATCTGATAACCGTCTTCGTCGGCATCGGTACATATAATGATTTTATCCCAGCGCAGAGCATTAAGATCAAAGGCGGATACACCTTTTCCCTTTAATTGCTTGGCTTCAACACCGCATCCGATAACCTTAATCAGGTCAAGAATAATATCACTCTTCATAATTCTGTCGAAAGATGCCTTTAGACAGTTAAGAGTTTTACCTCTAACCGGAATGATTGCCTGAAATTCTGCATCTCGGGCCAACTTACAACTGGTAAGAGCAGAATCGCCCTCTACTATATAAAGCTCACAACGTTCAGGATCACGTAGGCGGCAACCTACGAACTTATCGACGGTATTTGTGATATCAAGAGTGGCGGTTAGCTTCTTTTTAGAAGACACACGCATATTTTCTGCCGACTCTCGTGCACGCTTGTTGATAAGTATCTGAGTAACTACCTTATCCGCCGCCTGAGGGTTCTCTGCAAAGAAAACCTCCAAAGAGTGTTTAAAGAAATCGGTCATTGCATCGGCAATAAATACATTATTTATCGCCTTCTTTGTTTGGTTAGCGTAAGATGTCTGGGTCGAGAAGGAATTTACAACCAATATAAGAGAATCTTCTACATCGGAATAGGTGATTTTGCTCTCGTTTTTGTTGTATTTTCCGTTGTTCTTTGCATACTGGTCTATAGCCCACACGAACGCACTTCTTGCGGCCTTATCGGGAGAGCCACCATGTTCAAGGTAAGAACTGTTATGATAATATTCAACTACATTTACGTCGTTGGAAAAACAAAATGCAAACTGCATTTTCAATTTATATTCCGGACGGTCGAGAGCATCTCTGCCCGAACGCTCACTGGAATAATTGCCTATGGGAGAAAGACCGGTTTCGCCAACTAACTCATTGATATAATCAATAATACCGTTTTCGTAATAAAACTCTTCGGTTTCAAAGCTTCCGTCGATATTCTGCCACTTTAATGTTAGCGTTAATCCCGCATTAATTACCGCTTGTTTTTTGAGAACATTGGTAAAATATTCATGAGGGATATTTATATCGGTGAATACTTTTTTGTCGCTCTTCCATCTTACAACGGTACCGGTTTTATTTTTGGGAGATTCACTTTTTTCAAGCTCGGTAACAGGACGTCCTGCTTTAAATCCGATAGTATATTTTGTACCTCTTTGATAAGAGGTGACTTCCATAAATTCAGAAGCATACTGTGTTGCACAAGCACCCAGGCCGTTCAAACCTAGAGAATACTCATAGGCGCCGCCCATTGCATTATTGTATTTACCGCCGGCATAGAGCTCGCAATATACAAGCTCCCAGTTGTATTTTTGTTCTTTTTCATTCCAATCGAGGGGTACACCTCGACCGAAATCTTCAACCTCCATTACCCTATCGTTAAAAACAGTGACGTTGATTTTTGTACCATAGCCTTCGCGGTATTCATCGATAGAGTTTGAAAGAATTTCAAAGAAAGAATGAGAACAACCTTCAATACCGTCGGAGCCGAAAATTACCGCAGGACGCAGGCGCACCCTATCTTCGCCTTTAAGTGATGAAATTGTCTGATCGTTGTATTCTGCGGTTTTTTTAGCCATGTATAGTTTCCTTTACAAAATTACTTTAAAGAATAAAATCCAACCTTGCGATAAACCTTTCTCAAGGTCTTTTCGGCCGCATAGGATGCTTTTTGTGACCCCTCGGCGAGAATTTTGTTCAGCTGCTCCTTATCTGCAATAAATACATTGTACTTATCTTGGATATCGGAAAGAGCGTCTGCAACTGTTTCGCCTACAGCCATTTTAAAATCTCCGTAACCCTTGCCTTCAAATTCTTTTTCGATTTCCTCGTAGGTTTTTCCGGAAAAAGCAGAATAAATAGACATAAGGTTTTTAATTCCATCTTTACCGTCAGCATAACGCACTTCAGATCCGGAATCGGTTACAGCTCGCTTAATTTTCTTGATTACGGCATCTTTGCTGTCCAAAAGGAAGATACTGCCGTCGCCAAAATCAGACTTGCTCATTTTGGATGTGGGATCTGAAAGAGACATTACTCTTGTACCAACCTTAGGCAT
>JAZSDB010000142.1:0-7086 GCA_045530975.1 Eubacteriales bacterium | reverse complement strand
TACATAAGTGCAACGGCTTGTCCGTTGCATTTTTGTTTTTTCAAGTCCGCGTTGCAGTAAGCCACAGATTTGCAACAATTTTCTCCGCGATATCGGATCATAAAATGTACTTTTTTAAGTCCGCGTTGCAGTAAGCCACAGATTTGCAACAATCCTATCCTTTATGAAGAACGACTGCAATTTGCTCGTTGCCGCATTTTCAAAAATTGATATTTGCTCTTGCAATAATGCTTGCTATGCTTTATAATATAAAAAAACAGCTTCGGAGGTACAGATGAAAAGAATTATAGCGTTTCTTCTTCTAATTTCTATGGCTCTTGCGGTATTTTCTTCCTGCAACAGCACAGAAAATCAGTCTTCACAGGACATCACAACTTCTTCTCAGGAGGAAACTGTACCTATGATACCCGATGAAAATGCAAAGCTCCTTTGGCAGTCCGCCTATGCCGATAATGCAAACGGCATTCCCGATGCGGATTCTGTTTATAAAATGACCGCCTATGCCAATGGCGCAGTGACCGATAAATACACCCTTGACTCCTCTACCGACAACCGCATTCTTTTCGAGGGCGCATCCTCTACTCGTGCGGTAGTTCTTTCCGAGGGCTATGCCATCACATTGCCGGGCACAGGTCTTGCGGCAGATTTCTCCTTGGGTGCTCTCCGCAGTAAATATTCCTGCGATGATTATGTGCTCACCCTTTCCTATGAAAATAAAAACACCTATGGTGCCAACGAACACGGCTTTGGCATTTATATGCGTGAATGGCTTGTTCGCTATCTCGATCCTCAGCTCAGCGATATGGATGTGGATGGTTTCTATTCCTCCAACAGTCTTTCTATGACCGAGCCCGTTGTTTCCACCACCGATTTAAAGGGCTTTGAGGTTCATTATTACAACAGTAAAATCCTTCAGGTCAGTGATAAAATCAAATATGACCAATACAGCATTGCTGTAATCCGCCCCGTTGACAGCTACGAATATTTCTGGCTTCTCGTTCTTAAATCTGTTGATCCTATGGATGAGCAGATGAAGACAATGGTTGCCTCCTTCAAGGAGCTGAAAGCTTCCGAAGGCGTAGGCGACAGTGCACAGCCGGTTAACAATGTGGGCTCCTACGAGCTTCGCATTCCCGATTATTGGAGCGAAGAAACCAAGGCATATTACAACAAGCTCCTTAACCAGACCACTGTTGACTGGGGCGCTTTCTTCCACCAAAACACCGAGGAATATATCGATTGGTTCACCGGCGAAGAGGGAATAAATACCGATATGGACATATTTATGACCTATCTCCACGTGGGCTGGTATGACGAAAAAACTCACCTTGATGAAAAGCTCATCCAAAGAGAAGCGGGAGGCAACGGTTTTAACGGCAAACCTGTGCTCAATCTCACCTATCAGTTCACCGTAACCAACAACGGTCTTGGCGGTGTAACTCCCATGTACGATATAATGCGAGGCAAGTACGATTTTCACTTCAAAAAGCTTGCCCGTGATATAAAGGCCTACGGCAAGCCTGTGCTTTTCCGTTTGAATAACGAAATGAATACCGACTGGACCAGCTACTGCGGTATGCAGACAATGCTGGACCCCGATGTGTTTATAGAAACTTGGCGCCGCCTCTACAATATCTTCCGTGAAGAGGGCGTTGATAATACCATTTGGATATTTAACCCCATCGCAACCTCCTGCCCCTACAGCAATTGGGGCGATGCGCTCAATTATTTCCCCGGCGAGGATTATGTTCAGATGCTTGGTCTTACCTATTATCAGATGAACAACGATGACCATATCGAATCCTTCAAGGAAATGTATACCGAGCTTTACAACAAAAATATGCCCTATTTTGCAAACTATCCCGCCATTATCGGTGAATTTGCTTGCGGCGCAGGCGCAGAAGTGATTTACGATTGGGAACAGGGCGGATATGTACCTGTTCCAGACTTGGAACAAAAGCGTCAATGGCAGGCACAGTGGATTACCGATATGTTCGAATGTATGGCAAATAATCAGTTGGAAGAAAACGCCTTCTGCAAAAACATTAAGGTTGCTATCTGGTTCTCCGCCAACGATTATGCTACTGTTGACGGCGAATCCAAGATTATCAACTATCTGAAATTGGACGAGGGAGTTCCCCTTGCAATTCAGGCCTTCCGTGAGGGATATCAAAAGCTTAAGGATAAGCGCAAATGATTTTAAAACAAAGACAGTACAATAGCTGATTTCGGTTTTTACCGTTGCCTGCGGCGAGTCGCCTCGGGTTGCATTCAAACTCGTATATTTACCCGAAATAGCTCGATGTAGTATCGTGCATCGTATGCACCCGCTGCGCTGCACTACATCTCGTATTTCGGCATACAAATATGTGTTGTCGCTGTCTGTGTACAAATGGCCGCCTTTGCAATACAAGGGCGGCCGATTTTCCCCGCCGAGAAAGGAGAAAAAATGATAGTTTACCGCGAACGCTCATCCCTTACAAAGGATTTGGGAATTCCTGCATATAAGCTGTACTTAATCAGCAATTCCATCGCCCGTCATTATCATAAGGTGGAAATTCCAAAAGGCGACGGCGGTGTGAGAAGACTTTCGGTGCCCGATGAAGCTTTGAAGGATATCCAAAGACGAATTGCTGCTGTTTTACTGCCCTTGGAGCCGATTTCTTCCTATGCAACCGCCTACGCTCCCGGAAGTGATATACTAAAAAATGCCGCTCTCCACGTTGGCAAAAGCAAGGTGCTGAAGCTGGATATCAAGCATTTCTTCGACAGCATTTTATATTCGCAGGTAAAGGAAAAGGCCTTTCCTGCCTTTCGATATTCCGAAGAAAACCGTGTTCTCCTCTCTATGCTTTGCTACCACAAGGATTCGCTCCCTCAGGGAGCACCAACCAGCCCTGCTATTTCCAATATTATAATGTATGATTTCGATGAAAAAATAGGGAAGTGGTGCAAGGAACGCAATATCACCTATACCCGCTATTGTGACGATATGATCTTCTCAGGTGATTTCAAATCAGGTGAGGTTATAAAATTTGTTGCTGAGGAGCTGAAAAAATACGGATTTTTCCTCAATTCCCGCAAAACATCCATAAGCAACCTTTCCAAACGTCAAAGCGTTACCGGATTGGTTGTTAATGAAAAGCCAAACACCTCAAAGGAATACCGTCGAAAGCTCCGTCAGGAGGTGTATTTCTGCCGTCGCTTCGGTGCTGAAAACCATTTAAAGCGCATGAATTGCGAAATGGATGTCAAGCGCTATCTTGTCGGATTATATTGCCGCCTTTCCTTTGCTTCCCGTATCTCTCCCGATAATAAAAAGCTTTCGGAGGATAAGAGCTATATCAAAGGGCTTCTATTTAAAAAATAATAAAAAAGCCGAGCACCTAAGGGATGCTCGGTTTTAATTTTCATTACAGTCCGAAGACCTTTTTTGCGTTGCCGCTGTATATTATTTCCTTTTCTTCCTCTGAAAGACCGATAGCTTCTATCTGCTCGAAAGCAAAATCGGTGCGCCAAAGAGGGAAGTCGCTGCCAAACATAACCTTGTCGGTGCCGTGCTTTTCTATCAAGCGGTAAAGCCCCGCTCCATCCATTCCAAGTAAAGCTTCGCTGGTGTCGGTATAAACAGGTGTGCCGATAAGATATTTTTCGGCTTCGTCCCACACGCTGTAACCGCACATGTGAGCGGCAATAATTGTCAGCTCGGGCTGCTTTTCAAGAATGTTCAAAATCCTTTTCGGAGTGGAAAAATCGGTATTCTTGTCGCCTACGTGAAACAGTATAGGCAGTTCAAGACGGGCCGCCTCCTTGTAAATTTCCATTGCGTTTTGGTCATCTACATAGAATTTTTGGAAATCGCTGTGAATTTTAATGCCCTTTGCGCCCAATGCCTTGCACCGCTCCAGCTCTGAAACCGCTTCGTCATATCCCATAAATGGGTGGAAGGAGCAGAGGGGAATAAAGCGGCTGTCGCTGTTGGCGGAATCGATAATAAAATCATTGCCGACCATAGCGTGGGCTCTGTCCGGACGTAAGGTTGCGGAGGAAATCACAAACCTAATGCTTGTAAAATCCTTTGCCCCCTCAAATAAGCTTTCGGCACTGCCGTCTCCCTGTCTGGGGAGATTGTAATAATTCACAATATTGTCGGCGGCACGTACCGCAATCTTTTGTGGCCAGATGTGGGTGTGTACATCTATAATTTCTCGGGTTATGCTCATAATAATACCTAAAATGAAAGCGGCAAGTTTCTCTGACGGGAAACCTGCCGCGTTTCTCTTACAACTAAAAATTATTCAGCGTCGCCGCAGCAACCGCATTCGCAATCGTCGTCTTCGTCAACCTCAACAAGGGAAAGAACCTTGCCGCAGGAAGTGCATTCAAGCTCTTCGATTTTGTCAACGTCTTCTTCGTCGATATAGATAGCTTCGCCGCAAACGGGGCATTCGAGCTCGAGGCATTCGCAACAATCGCAATCGCAGTCATCGTCGCAATCGCAATCACAGTCACAGTCACAATCACAGTCGCAATCACAGTCGCAGTCGCAGCCGCATTCGTAAACCTCTTCTTCTACAGCGCCGAGATCTTCATCAATCTCTTCGATATAGTCATTGAGGGTTGCGATCTCATCCTCGAGATCCTGTGTGGTGAGAGCGAGATCCTCTAAAAGATCTGCCATAGCCGCAAGAATCTTGCCTTCGGGCTTGGAGGTGTCGATTTCGGACATGTCCATAAGACCCTTGATATATGCTGCCTTTTCGGATACAGTCATTTCAAATTCTCCTTCGTGAAACAGATTTGTAAAGAAATACCGAACGTTACTTTATATTATTGCTTAAACTCTTTCGAGATATTCGCAGGTTCTGGTATCAATCTTAATAACATCGCCTTCGTTGATGAAGATGGGCACCTTAACTTCAGCGCCGGTTTCAACGGTAGCGGGCTTGGTTACGTTGGTAGCAGTGTTACCTCTTACACCGGGCTCGGTAGCGGTAACCTCAAGCTCTACGAATGTGGGGGGCTCAACAGAGAATACATTGCCCTTGTAGGACATGATCTTACAAGTCATACCTTCCTTAACGAACTTGAAGCTGTCGGGAAGCTTGTCGGAGTTGAGGGGAACCTGATCATAGGTTTCAGGGTCCATAAAATAGAAGAGATCGCCATCGCTGTAGCAATATTCCATATCTTTTCTTTCAACAATTGCCTGGGGAAAACGAGCGGTGGGGTTAAAAGAGGTTTCGATAACAGCACCGGTGATGATGTTCTTCATCTTGGTTCTTACAAATGCTGCGCCCTTGCCGGGTTTAACGTGCTGGAATTCGATAACCTGCATAAGCTGGCCTTCGTTTTCAAAAGTAATGCCGTTTCTGAAATCGCCTGCAGAAATCATATTAATTTCCTCCTGATTTATGTCTTAATTTTAGACAAATATTTTAACTATTTTATTTTATATGAAAAATGCTTGTTTGTCAAGTGTTTTATAAAGGAAAACTGCCGCAAATGTACTGCGGCAGTTGAATTATTTTTCGAACTTCTTCTGATACTTTTCAGGTGCTAAGTGGATGGATTTAACCATATCTCCGTTGATAAGGGATATATTGTTTTTTTCATCTGCGGTTTTAATCCAGTTTTCTTCGACTTCAAGAATTTTTACGTATGAAGAAATAGCATTGTCAAACACGCTGATATGACAAACCTTTCCTACAAATTCCTTTATCATTTCCTTTGGCAACATTTGAAATTTCTCCTTTTTGATAATTCTTTGTATAAGATGTTTTTGTCTTAGATTTTGCGGTATGATTATGCAACAAATTATAATCGCCGCCAATATGGGAAGATAACTGCCGTCCATAATTACAATTCAATTAAACTCCTGTCACTGCCTGTAAGATTTATACAGCCGTTTTTTGTTATAAGCACCATATTCTCTATTCGCACACCGTATTTACCGGGAATGTATATGCCCGGCTCAATTGTTACAATGTTGCCTTCTTCGAGAATTTCGTTGCTTCTTGGCGACAAAGAGGGCCTTTCGTGTATTTCCAATCCGAGAGAATGGCCCAGGGAATGGCCGAAATATTCACCGTATCCCGCATCGGAAATTACATTACGGGCGAGAGCGTCGGCATCTGAGCATTTCATTCCTGCTTTAATATATTTCATCGCTTCGGCCTGTGCATCGTACACAGTTTTGTAAATTCTCTTCATTTCCTCGTCGGCTTTTCCTATCACTACCGTTCTTGTCATATCCGAGCAATATCCCTTGTACCGTGCACCGTAATCCATTGTAAGAAAGGAATTTGCGGTAAGAAAACTATGTGAGGGTACGCCGTGGGGAAGAGAAGAGCTTTTGCCCGAAACCGCAATGGTATCAAAGGCCGGGCCGTCTGCACCGTCGCATCGCATAAAATATTCCAGCTCGGCCAGGCACAACTTCCGGTGCAGAAAAAGCCCCATTTGTTCACCAAATCCTGCCGGGGAGCAATTTTGGTGCAGGGAAACACTCTTTTTTGCACCGAATTGGCCGCACTCCGGTTTCCGGTGTAGAAAATGCCTCATTTGTGCACCATTTTTGGACGGGGAGCAATTTTGGTGCAGGAAGACACTCTTTTTTGCACCGAACCGACTGCGCCACAACTTCCGGTGCAGGAAATGCCTCATTTGTGCACTGAACTTCCCGGGAGGCAACTTTTTGTGCAGGGAAACACTCTTTTTTGCACCGGAACGGGAAATGTGCCTGTCGGGAAGAATATGGGGGCTGGTGCAATGGCTGCGGCTTGCCATTTTGGCAGAAAATGCCGTTTGGTAAATATTTTGAACGGAAATGGGGTGAAATGTGTTTGTTTAAAGCATAAAAATGGAGGAAAGAATGAACAGTTACAATGGACAGAATGAGCAGGGCAGTGCGCTGAAGCGTTATGCCGTGAATTTGGTGGACCTTGCAAGGCAGGGCAAGTTGGATCCTGTCATTGGTAGGGATGAAGAGATAAGAAGGGTTCCGCAGATCTTGAGCAGGCGTACAAAGAACAATCCTATTCTTGTGGGTGAACCCGGAGTGGGCAAGACCGCAATTGCAGAGGG
>JAZSDB010000170.1:0-5067 GCA_045530975.1 Eubacteriales bacterium | reverse complement strand
CTCAGCGGCGGGAATGCGTTTTGAGGTAGGCGACGTAAAATACGAATATACTTACGAAAATTCCGAGTTAAGGAGGATATAAAATGAGAGAAATTATCGAAAAAGACATTCCTATTGTAAAAGAGCTTCTTAGTAAGGCACTTTCAGTTTGTGACTATAAAGATATCGAGAGAATGGGCGGTCTTACCAACCACACCTACCACGTAACACTTGAAGACGGCAGAGAGTTCGTTGTCCGTATCCCCGGAGAGGGAACAGAGGAAATGATCGTCCGCCGCGACGAGATGGTAAGCACAAAGCTTGCCTGCGACCTTGGCGTTGATGCACAGGTGCTCTATTTCGGCGAGGACGGCTCTAAGGTAACAGAGTATATCGGTAATGCAATTACCATGTCCGCTGATACCATCTGTGAGCCCCGTCATATCAAGCAGGTTGCAGAGATCTTCAAGGTCATGCACGGAAGCGGTGCTGACACAAAGGTTCCCTTTGAGGTATTCGACATGGCTGCAGGCTATGAGAAGATCATCTCCGATATGAACGTTTCTATGTTTGCTGACTATGACGAGAACAAGGCGAAGGTAATGGCTATCAAGTCTGAGATCGACTCAGCAGTGGATGCAAAGAAGGTTCCTTGCCACAACGATCCCCTCTGCGAAAACTGGGTCGAGGGTAACGGACGTATGTACCTTATCGACTGGGAGTATGCAGGTATGAACGACGGTATGTGGGATGTGGCTGATATTTCTATCGAGGCATCCTTTGGAGAAGCAGAGGATCTGATGCTTCTTTCCGCTTATCTCGACAGAGAACCCACCTTGGTGGACAAGCAGCACTTCCTTGCATCCAAAATCTATGTTGACTATCTCTGGACCCTTTGGGCAAAGGCAAGAGTTCCCTATGACGGACAACCTATGGAGGATTGGGCCGTTGAACGCTATGCCCGTATGAAAGATAATATAAGTGCCTATGAAGCACTTTAAATAAGGAGGAATCTCAAATGTTTTCAGGTATTATCGCAGGCATTACTTGGGCGTTGGAAACGGTCATCCTTGGTATCGCACTTGGAATGTCCCCCTTCTGCTCAACAGAACAGGCAATTTTTCTCGCTCCCTTTGTAAGCACCTTCCTGCACGATACATTCTCGGCCGTTTGGGCTTGGATTTATAACGGTGTCAAGGGCAACCTTGGCAAGGTTTGGAAGGCATTCAGAACCAAGAGCGGCAAATGGGTTGTTGTTGCCGCATTAATCGGCGGCCCCGTAGGTATGACCGGCTATGTTATGGCGGTTAACTATATGGGCGCATCCATCGGCGCTGTGGCCAGCGCAATCTTCCCCGCAATCGGCAGTATTCTTGCATACATCTTCTTGAAGGAAAAAATGAAATGGCACCAGTGGGTATTCCTTGTAATAACTCTTGCGGGTGTGTACGGTCTTAGCTATTCTCCCGATCTGGCTATCGAAAACTTCTGGTTGGGCATCCTCGGTGCTTTTATGTGCGCCTTCGGTTGGGGTATTGAGGCGGTTATTTTGGCTAAATGCCTTAAAGACCCCGAGGTTACCGACGAATACGCTCTTCAGATCCGTCAGACAACCTCTGCGCTCACCTATGGCGCAGTTATCATTCCCGTTTTGGGCGGCTGGGGCTTTACCGCAGACCTCTTCAGCGATACAGGTAAGCTTCTTCCCACTATCGCTATTGCGGCTCTCTTTGCAACAGTTTCCTACCTTTTCTATTACAAGGCAATCGCAAAAATCGGCGCATCCAAGGCAATGGCCCTCAATGTAACCTATACCGCTTGGGCTATCGTGTTCACCGTGGCCATCCTTCGTGATACCTCTGTGCTCACTCCCGTTACCATTCTTTGTGCTGTTGTGGTTCTTGTGTGCGGTATTTTTGCTGCTGCCGACTTCAAGGAAATTCTCAGCAAACGCAAATAATCCTTCAATGCGCGGCTTATAAACGGCTTATATATCAATATAAAAGAGCAGGGACTCCCTGCTCTTTTTATCCGATTACTTTGACGATAATATAAAGAAAAGACCTGCATTACGCAGGTCTTTTTTTCTTGTTATTGAAGCATTTCGGGCTTGCGGGGCATAATGATTGCGGCAATTATGTAAGCCAACAATCCTGCGCCGGCAAATGCCGTTGCAATCACCCACAAAAGACGAATTACCGTGGGGTCTATATCGACATATTCCGCAATACCTGCGCATACACCGTCCAGCTTCTTGTCGGTTCTGGATTTGTATAGTCTTTTCTGCATAAACTACTCCGTTTTCTTATCCAAGCTCTTCATTGTGGGAAAATTCAGATTAATAAACAAGTCAAAGCTGTATTTGATTAATACCGCTTAAATTTTTTAAGAATCTTATATTCCACGCTGCCTTGGAATTTATTATATTCTTTCATATAATCATTATGACGCTGGGATGCAAAACACTTCATTCTACGTTGTGCATCCTTGGGAGCTTGATCAAATATATTGAACAAAAATCCTTTAAGCTTTTCATATACAGCGGCGCAATAACCCTCCGATACAGCCGGTTCCATCAACATTTCAACATATTTTCTGTCGTCAGTATCTATTGAAATAACATGGTCTACCAGATCATTTATGGAACCGAAATCTTCCATATAAATGAAGCTCTTTGGATTAAAAACTGTTTTAATCAAAGGGTCTCCTGCGTAAATAGGAATCGAATTGTGCTGCAAGGGATGTTTGATCTTTTCGGTGTTAAACCCGGGATAAACCACACTTTCGCCTGCGATAGTAAATTTAGATTCTTTTACCACATCGTATTTTGCGGTCCCACTGACAAATTTTCCGTCTGGCTGGTTGTTAAGGAAGGTGCCGAAGGAATCTACACGCTTATATTTATCAAGGGCCTTGAAAAGCTGCTCTCTTTTGTCAGAATAGGATTGATGTCCATAAATAAAATTACAAAAATATTTCTTTTGCTTGAGGATTTGGTATGCTTCCTCTTCCGTAGGCCTTTCGGGAAAAGTAAATTCGCCTTCGTTGCAATATAACGACAAGGGATATTTAATATATCTGTCGGAAAATACTATATCGTCACATCCGATAACATAATCAAATGCAGTAAAATCGGGGGAAATATTTTCTCCTACAAACAGTATCCGAACACAGTCGTATTTAGCATATTCGAAAGGCGCACTCAGGCAAGAGACTATTAAAAAATCGGGTTCATCTGAAAGCTCAATGTTATATTTTTCTTTCAAGGTATTGTAAAACAAATTATCTGTGTCGTTAAAACCGTTCCAAAAACCGATAAACTTAATTTTAATGGTCTTCATACATACCTCATACATATTTTTGTAAGGTCTTCCGTTTACTTATCAATACTCTTCATAGTGGGGAAGAGGAGTACATCCCTGATGGCCTGAGAATCGGTAAGGAGCATGCAAAGTCTGTCGATGCCGTAGCCGATACCGCCTGTGGGGGGCATACCGATTTCAAGAGCATTCATAAAGTCCTCATCGGTGGTGTTGGCTTCTGCATTACCTGCGGCAAGCTGAGCTTCCTGCTCCTTGAAGCGTTCGCGCTGATCGATGGGATCGTTAAGCTCGGAATAAGCATTACACATTTCCCAACCGTTCATAAACATTTCAAAGCGTTCAACGTAATCGGGATTGTCCGGCTTCTTCTTGGTAAGAGGAGAAATTTCGATGGGGTGATCCATAACAAAGGTGGGCTGAATGAGATGCTCTTCTACAAATTCTTCGAAGAAGAGATTAAGAATATCGCCCTTCTTGTGACGGGCTTCGAATTCTACACCCTTTTCCTTGGCAATGGCTCTTGCTTCCTCCAAGGTATGAATTTCATTGAAGTCCACACCGGTATACTTTTTAACCGCATCTACCATGGTAATACGTTCAAAGGGCTTTCCGAGGTCCATCTCAATGCCGTTATAAACGATAGTGGTGGTGCCGAGCACCTCCATAGCAACGTGACGGAACATATTCTCGGTAAGATCCATCATTCCGTGGTAGTCGGTATATGCCTGATAAAGCTCCATCAATGTGAATTCGGGATTGTGACGGGTATCCAAGCCCTCATTTCTGAAAACTCTGCCGATTTCGTAAACTCTTTCCAAACCGCCAACGATAAGACGCTTCAAGTAGAGCACCAAGGAAATACGAAGCTTAAGATCCTCGTTCAACGCATTGAAATGGGTTTCGAAGGGTCTTGCGGCGGCACCGCCTGCATTGGAAACAAGCATGGGAGTTTCCACTTCCAAAAAGCCCTGGCCGTCAAGATAACGACGGATAGAGCTGATGATACGGGATCTTTTGATCATGGTATCCTTAACATCGGGATTCATAATAAGATCAACATATCTCTGACGGTATCTAAGGTCGGTATTGGTAAGACCGTGATACTTTTCGGGCAGTATCTGCAAGCTCTTGGTAAGGAGAGTAACCTCGGTAGCGTGAATGGAAATTTCACCGGTTTTAGTGGTGAAAACAGTACCCTTCACACCGACAATGTCACCAATATCAAATTTCTTAAAGCCCTGATATTCGTCCACACCAATGCTGTCCCTTGCCACATAGCACTGAATAGAACCGGGAAGGTCCTGCACATTGCAGAAGGATGCTTTACCCATAACACGCTTGGACATTAATCTGCCGGCAATAGATACTTCCTTGCCCTCCAATTCATCGTAATTGGATTTAATGTCTGCGCTGTGATGAGTAACATCATATTTTGTAATAACAAAAGGATCCCTGCCGTCTGCCTGAAGATCGGAAAGCTTCTGACGTCTAACGGCCAGAAGATCGCCTAAATTAGCTTCTTCAGCAGGGGCATTGTTCTTCATTTCTTCGCTCATTTTAATAGTTCCTCTTATTTGGAAATATTTGTAATGGTGTATTTTACAACACCCATGGGAGTTTCAACGTTAATGCTGTCACCCTTGCGCTGACCGAGAAGGGCCTTGCCCAATGGGCTGTCATCGCTGATAAGTCCCATAATGGGGTCAGCTTCGGTGGTGGAAACGATTTTGTATTCGGCATCGCTGTCGTCATCGATGTTGTGAAC
>JAZSDB010000130.1:0-2856 GCA_045530975.1 Eubacteriales bacterium | reverse complement strand
GAAAGCGGTGCATCTGCAAAGGGCCATACCCAAGGTCAGTGGAACACCCTCGCAGACGGCAGCTCTGAACTGCGTTGCGCCGATTGCGATATTCTTCTTGAATCGCTGCCCGCTCCCGATCCCGAACCTTCTTACAAAACGGGTGACGTAAATGCCGATGGCAATGTTGATATGTTCGACTATCTTGTTATCAAGAGCATCTACTTTGATTCCTACACTCCCGATGCAGGCGAGTTTGCTCGTGCCGATATTGATAACAGCGGAGAAATCGACATCTTTGACTATATGGTTGTAAAGACCTATTGCTTCCAATAAACAGGAATAAGTAAGAATAAAGCCGCACTTTCTTTTTTGCGAGAGCGTGGCTTTTATCTTTGTGCAAAGCGACAAAATTCTTTTTATGTATTTACAAAAAAGAGATAATGTGTTATAATCGTCTATATATAACTAAAAAATTCAGGAGGGCTTACTATGAAACTTTTTTCCAGAATATTGGCACTTGCATTGTCGATATTCTTGGTAGCGGCCGTGCTTGCTGTGCCTGCTTCCGCTGCTACATACAGAACGGGCACCAACGCTGTTTCCACATCTTATAAAAACGGTCCCTACTATGCGAATTTTGCCAAGGTTCCTTTGACCGGTGACGGCCGTTTGGATGTTGTGGCTGTTGCTCTTTCTCAGCTGGGCTATGAAGAAAGCTCCAGCATCAATGACCTTAGCGGTCTTAATGGCTCCAATGGTTATAATATTACCGAATATAACTACAATATGGGTGACTTTGGCCAAGGATATGGCTACTATTGGTGTGCTACCTTTGTTGCGTGGGCTCTTTATCAGTCTCAGTGCTCCAATCAGATGGGCTATAAGGACTGGACCCGTAACCACACCAGTGACAGTAATTACATTTGGTGCGGAGTAAGCTGCTCTCAGTGGGCTGCTCAGCTCCGCAGATACGGCTATTGGAAAAATTCGATCAATCAGGGCGGCGCTTCCTACACTCCTCAATCCGGCGACCTTATCTTCTTCACTTGGGATGGCGCCGCATATTCCGAGGACCATATCGGTATAGTTGTTTATTCCGACGGCTCTACCGTTTATACCGTAGAGGGTAACACCAGCGACGCTTCGGGATTGGATTCCAATGGCGGCGGTGTATATTACAAATCCTATTCGCTTTCCGCAAGCACCATCGCCGGCTACGGCGTAATGCCCTATAAAACCGTTTCCTCCGCAAAGAAGATAGATTACAGCGGTGCCAATCCTACCACAGGTCTGTATATGGCTACCAAGCTTAAGAATATCTATGCCACTGAAGACGCCACCGATTATTCTTGGCGTATGGCCAGATTTACTATGTTTGAGGTTATCGGTGTTGCTTCCAACGGCAGATTAAAGGCAATCTGCACCACTAATGACGGCCAGACCGTTACAGGTTACGTAAAGAATAACGAGGACAGAGTTCTTCAGCTTACCGTTACCGAAACCGAAAGCGAAGAAAAGTCTGCTCTCTCAACCCTTCTTCAGAATGCAAAGAATATAAAATTCTCCAATTACAGCGAAAGCACTCTTGAAAGCTTCTATACCGCTTATAAGAATGCCTACGCCGTATATAACAGCTCTACCGCTACCGATGCGGACTACAAGAGCGCATATAACACTCTCAATGCTTTGATGAACAATACCGTTGAAATTCTTTCCGTGGGCAAAAGCTATACCTCCTCTGCTCAGGTTCGTAACGATGAATGGCTTGATGACGGTGTAGTTCTTACCGACGGAGAAAAGGCAAACCCCGATGGCGGCTATACCGGCTATGCCGGCTGGCAGAAGAAGCTTGAGGTTGTTGTGGACCTTGGCGCTGCTAAAAATTCCGATACCTATACCGCATATCTTGCAGGCGGCGTTTGGGGCATTAATAACCCCAAAAAGGATTTGTATTCTCTCGAGGTGTTCTATTCCAACAGTGCCAATAGCGGATTTGTTTCCCTTGGCACCACCAATGATTTCCAATTGAAGACCGGCTCCAATATCTTGGAAGACGGCTGGAGCACTTATGTTCTTTCTTTGAACAAGCCCTCCGATATAAATGCCAGATATATCAAATTTGTGCTTACCAACAATGAATGCTCGGGCCATATCTGGGTTGATGAAATCGAGGTTGCCAACGGCGGTATTCCTGCCAACGGTATCTATGTAACTCACGCAAACCGCTTTGTTACCTCAGGTACCTCCACTCTCTTCACTCCCGATTTCGGTACCCTTACCGGCACCAATGCAAACCACCTCTGGTCTTCCACTCTTATTGCAAAATGGAACAGCGCAAAGAATGCTTATGTTGTTTCCTCCGTGGTGACCGGTGTTGGCTCCACCACTCCCGATATCACTCTTGCTTCCGATGAAATCGCAATTGCGGCTCACGGCTGGGAAGGTGAAGGCGTTACCGATCCTGTGGAAGGCAGTATGGCCAACAAAAATGCTCTTGCTACCGCAACCGCAGGTCAGATCGTTACCCTCCACGGTATCGATGTGGCAAATAAAACCGTTTACCCCGGTGCATATATTACCGTTGCCTCCGAGAGTGCCGATTTCAGCAGCGAGGCGCATCATTACCCCGGCGCGGAGGCAGACTGCACCAATAATCAGTATTGTACCGCTTGCGGCGAGCTTCTGGAGGCCGCTCACGGTCACGATGACGGCGAATGGACCGATATGGATGACGGTACCCGTGTATGCAAGTGCACCATTTGCGGTGAAACCATCGCAACCGAGGAGCAGAGTATTTACGGCGACGTAAACCTCGACGGCCTTGTTGATATGTTCGACTATCTCACTGTTAAATCCATCTGTATGAATACTATT
>JAZSDB010000002.1:0-7969 GCA_045530975.1 Eubacteriales bacterium | reverse complement strand
TCGCATGCACGTGGATGGCAAGGGATGCAAGACGGGATACCGCCCTTGCCGAATCCTCATCGGCGCAGGCAAAGTTGCCTATATCCACCAAGGCACCGAAATTGGGGTTGTTAACACCATTGATGAGCTTTTCAACTCTTTCGGGGTCCTGTGCAAAGAAGCCGTGGTTTTCGATGCAGGTTTTGATACCCTTTGTAGCAGCATATTCGGTAATTTCGCTATATGCCTTTATTAATATAGGGAGAACATGATCGAAGCTTCTGCCGGTTTTAACTTCGGCAGGATAACCGCCGGTGGCATCGTGACGGATAACGGGACAGCCGTATGCCTCTGCCACATCTACAAGCCCCTTTACACGGGCGATTTCTTCATCGATATTTCTATTGAGAAAATCGGCACCGACACAGAAGCAGAGGGGCTGCATATCGATACTGCGGCAATAATCGCCGATATCCTTTGCATAGGCCTTATATGCCTCCAAATCATTTGCATACTGCCAGGTTTCTACAAAATCGACACCCTCTGCGCCGAATTCCTTTGCCTTGGCTATACAACCCTTTATACCGAGAGAGCTCTCTTCGGTATAGCCGTGAAAACTGTAAAGACTAACGCCTATTTTCATTTTTTAACCTCGTAAAAACTCTATATTGCATTTCAGCGAGGTATAAACCTCGCTGAAACAATGCTATTTAATTGATATTAACCAAAGGTAATAACAGGAACCTTGGACCAGTCGTTGATACCGATGATGCCGCCGCCGTCACGGAGAGTGAGAGCTACGAGGCCCTGTTTAGCAAGGTTTTCTTCGTCACCGCAGTTGATGGAAACGGAGAAGCCGAAGCTGTTGCCCTTTTCAACCTTAACGGTATCTTCGCCGGAGCCGAGCTCGGTCCAGGGAATAGCAACTTCATAGTAGGTTCTCTGGTTGCTTTCATCACGGATACACTTGGTTTCGCCGCCGAAGTCTGCGCCGTTACCTATCCACTTGCAGTGGATGGTTTCGCCGTTATCATTTACAGCAAAGCCGTACTGACGAACGATGTTCTTGTTGTGAGCATCGTGGTCAACCTGGTGATCCCAGTGCTGAGCGGTGTATTCGGAGTTTGCGGGGAGAGAAGATACGTTAACCTGGATACATTCAGCAGACCACATATTGCCGGCATTTGCCTGAGTGAGGTTGTTGAAGTGGAAAGGAGATTTAACAACTACTGCAAAGTAGAAGTTATCTTCATCATAGGTAGCATAAACATCTGCAGAAGCAAAGTTGTTGCCCTCGAACTGTTCGTAGTTTGCGAACTTGTTGTTTTCGGTCAAGGACCAGATGGGCTTGCCGTATTCGCTTTCGCTGATCTTACCGTCGATCTTGGCAGTCTTGTTCTTAATGGTAGCGAAAAGACCTTCATTTACGATAAAGCCGTGAGGATAGAAGGGAGATTTTGCTACGGTTGCCTTGATGTCATTGATCTTGCTCTGGAAATTCTTGTGGATAACGGTTACCCAACCATCCTTAGGAATGGTAACATTGCCATCGCTTTCGCCAACGCCGGAGAAGGAGGTCATATTGTAGGTATAGATATCGTGATTGTATTCAAATACAACGATTGCAAAGTTAGAGTAATCGATATAATCGGGGATAGAAAGACCGTAGGTAGAGGTGAATACTGCCACGTCGCCTTCAACGATTTCGCCGCTGTTTACCTTGGAAATTCTGAGAGAAGTAGCGTCGGTGGACTTAACTGCGGTATACCCGTCGGAGAAATGGCCCTTCCAAGAAATATACTGGGTAAGGAAGGTAACCTCAACGGGCTTTTCCTCGGGCTTGGAGGATTCATCGGAGGTTACATCGGAAGTAACATCAGAAGATTCGGTCTTGGATTCTTCCTTGGATTCTTCCTTGGATTCTTCCTTGGATTCTTCCTTGGATTCGGTCTTGGAAGAATCGGTCGATTCGGTTTTAGATGTATTGGTAATCTTGCTGGTTTCTTCGTCGCCGCCGCAAGCTGCGAAGGAAAGAACGAGAACAAAAACAAGCACCAATGCGAGAAACTTTTTCATTTTGATACGCTCCTTAATAAATAGTTTGAACAAGAACAGCAACCGCCATATCTTTTCAAGGGGGATTATAACATATTGCTCAAAATATTTCAAGGGGGAGCAGATATTTTTGTGTGAAAATTTTAATACTTTCATAAAAAGTATCAAAAAAGCCGTTGCTAAAAATGCAACGGCTTTCATTATTATATAGATTATTCTTTTTCGGCGATAGCCAGCTTTGCACAAACGGCAAGCAAAGCGGATGCCTTTTCCAGGTCCTCACAGGAGGGGAAGGTGGGAGAAATACGGAGCTGGCTGTCCTTGGGATCCACTCCGTAGGGGAACATAGCACCTGCAGGAGTAACTACAAGGCCTGCTTCCTTACAAAGCTCAACGGTGCGCTTTGCGGTACCCTCGGGAAGATTGAGAGTGAAGAAGTAACCACCGTTGGGGTTGGTCCAGCTAACGCCTTCTACACCCTTGAAGCCCTCTTCGAAGCCCTTATAAATCACTTGGAACTTGGGATAGATAAGCTTTTTGTGTTCTTCCATATGAGCAAGAAGGGCCTCCTTATTGGGGAACATTCTTACATGGCGGAGCTGATTGAGCTTATCGTGACCGATGGTCTGATAGGTCATAACAGAGAGAATTCTCTTGATATTTGCAGGGCTGGCGGCGATACAGGAAACACCTGCGCCGGGGAAGGTTATTTTGGAGGTGGAAGCAAACTCGAAGAACATATCCTCATTGCCGTACTTCTTTGCCTCGGTAAAGATTTCGGGAAGGTCATCGGGGGTATCTGTCAAATCGTGAATAATATAGGCATTATCCCAGAACACACGGAAATCCTTTGCGGCGGGCTTTAAGGAAGCGATGCGCTTAACGACTTCTGCGGAATAGGTATTACCGAGAGGATTGGAATACTTGGGCACACACCACATACCCTTGATAGATGCATCGTTGGCAACAAGGGATTCCACCATATCCATATCGGGGCCATCCTCAAGAAGAGGAATATTGATCATATTAATGCCAAGGCACTGTGTAACCGCAAAATGTCTGTCATAGCCGGGAACGGGGCAAAGGAATGAAACCTTACCCTGCGCAGACCAGGGCTCACAGCCGTCTGTCACGGGGAACATCATACATCTTGCCACAGCATCGAACATAAGGTTCAAGCTGGAGTTGCCGCCAACGATTACGCAATCGGCAGGCACTCCCAGCACCTCACCGAAAAGGCGCTTCATTTCGGGAAGGCCGTCAAGGTTGCCGTAATTGCGGCAGTCAAAGCCGTTTTCTGCAAAGCAATCACTGCAAACAGAAAGCTTGGTGAGCATTTCCTCGGAAAGAGCCACCTGCTGAGGGGAGGGCTTTCCGCGGGACATATCCAATTTAAGACCCAATGCTTTATATTCTTCGAACTGTTGTCTGAGCTCTGAAATGTTCATTTAACTATACCTCTGTAAAATCTGTTGGCGGTAAATTTTGCAACCAAACCAACTCTTAATTGCAATTATCAGCATTATATCATCCTTTTTTCCCTATTGCAACCCCTTTTTATGATTTTCAACAGAAAAAATCTTGCATTTTGAAGTGCTTTTTATGGTTATAATGCTTGAAAAAAATATATAGTTGTGTTAACATATATTAAATTTATGAAATATGAGGAAAAGACGTGAAGCTTTACGATATTTTAAATCCCGAAAAGGAATATTTGAAGGGCAAAAAGGCCGTGATTTTTGATATGGACGGCACCTTGATTGACAGCATGCCCTATTGGTGTCTTACCGCAGGTGACGATTTATCGCACTATGATTCCCTACGGGACTATGTTACCGAGAAATACAACACAAGCGTTACACCAAAAAAGCATACGGTAAAGCTTCTTTCCTATTTAAAGGAGCACGGTATTCCCTTCTGCATTGCAACCGACACACCAAAGGGGATGTCCAAGGGCTTTTTTGAACGTTTTCCCGATTTTGCAAAGGCGGTGGACATATACATCGATTCCGAGGATGTAGGAAGCTCAAAATCCGCAAGCCCCAGAATTTATGAATATGCCGCAGAAAAATTGGGATACAAAAAGGAAGAGTGCATAGTTTTTGAAGACTATTTTGTTTCCATCAGAAGTGCCCGCAATGCCGGCTTTGACGTGGTAGCGGTTTACGACAAGGACAGCGGGGCTACCGAGGAATTTATAAAGGAGCACTGTATAGACTTTATTTCCGATATGAGTGAAATGATGAAATAAAAAACGCCCCGAGGCCTAAAACCTCGGGGTTCTTTTATTCCATTTCCACCACTGCGGCGGTTAAAAGCTTGGCTTGATTTGCCAAAGAGCGCACATAAGCAAATTCCTTATCTGTATGGCAATTATCACCGCAGGCACCTACGGCGCAAATACTGGGCACACCGGCCAGCTGACTGTAAGCCGAATCGGATCCGCCTCCGCTTTCGATGGCGGTCAGCTTTCCGAAGCCGTATTTTTGAGAAACGGCAGAAAGGTGGTTAAATAGCTTATCCGTGCTGTCATCGTGGAGCATCGCACTGCGGCGGCTGAGAATTGTAACACTTGCTTTTGTGCCGCTGACAAAGGATTTTTCGGCAACAGAGCGAACAAAGGACTCCGCCGCTTCCATAGATTCTCCGTTTTTAACACGGACATCCACGGTGATTTTACATTTATCGGGAACAATATTTGGGCGGGTTCCGCCCTCCACAATACCGCAGTTGTAGGTAATACCTTCGGGGTCGCTTTCGGTTTCAAGTGCTATAATTTTATAGGCGGCCTCTCTGACAGCGCTTATACCGTTAACGTAATCTATGCCCGAATGGGCAGAGGTGCCGTTTATTTCGATAAGGCAACGGAAAACACCCTTACGGGAAACCACTGCCTCTCCTTCTCTTGCCACCTCGCAGTTAAAGGCAGCTTTGTAGCCCTTAACGCCTTGAATTATTGCATTTATGCCCTTTTCACCGCTCAGGCGGTTACTGACCTCCTCATCGGTGGTAAGCAAAAGGCGAAGATTTTTACCATAGCCAAACCGAGTGAGAGCTTTCATTGCCAGCAATGCAATGGCGATGCCGCCCTTACAGTCTATCACACCGGGCCCGATGAGCTTATCCCCTTCCCTTTTTACGGCGGGAGCTCCGAAAGCACCGATTTTATGCACGGTATCGGTATGGGCCATAAAGGCGACACCCTTTTCGGCTTGGGGCATTGTATCGATAATGATATAGTCCCCACAGGATTCAAAGGGGATTTTGGCAACGGAAAAGCCCTCTTTTTCCGCAAAGGATGAGATTTTATCGCCCAAAAGGTTTATACCGGATACATCGGAGGCGGTGCCCTCTATATTGCAGATTTCCTCCCAGAAGGATAGATATTCTTCGATATTTTCATCTATAAAAGAAAAGTATTTTTCCATAATGCACCTTGATTATGTCTTTAAAAAAGTTTAGGTTTTTCGCAGAACGAAAAACCTACCTTTGCAATATAATGTTGCTTTATCCCGCCCGAGCCGTGCCCCCGTGAGAATGAAACCCTGCTTTGTGCAGGTGGGTGCTCTCTCCGTTGCTTTAGTGCTTCCAACGTCCGCCGCAGAATGCAGCGGGAGGCCTGCTTCACCACAACGGAAGTACAAGCTCCCTTTCATAATTGTGGGTTTTTACACGAGGCAAAGCCCTAGGGCTATGCACGCACCCGGCAGGACGGAAATTTGATTTTACCGATTATGCGGAATGGACAGCAGGATTATTCTTCGCTGCCGTCGGTAGCTGCATCCAAATCGATTTCGCCCATAAAGGTATCCTCGAATGCATCTGCTACACGGTCGAATTCATCATCATCATCGATGGTAACGAGGAGCTCGTCGCCGTTTTCATCAACAATCACCTTAAGGATAACATATTCGTCCTCTTCGCCATCAAGGGGAATGAGAGCGAGATAAATATTATCATCGATGTTGAGCTCACCCATAAGCTCGAATTCGCTTTCGTTACCCTCTTCGTCGGTAAGGGTAAAGATGTTTTCTTTTTCCATATTATCTGCCATAGTAACCTCCGGCATACTGTTTTTTTGCTTTTTTGCTCCACCATTTTACATCTTTATGTCAAAAATGTCAATAGCTTATTGAACTTTCGTTCGACAGGCATCATCCTCATCACTTGTTTTGCGACAGAGATTGACTTCTTTTTTCATTTATTATATAATATACACAATATGCTTTACATTTATTTCACGGAGGGTAGTATGGCATTTATCCCCAGAATTTACATCGGCAGTGATCGCATTGCAGACGGACGGGCTTTTATTGACGGCTCCGATGCCAACCATATTATAAAGGTACTGAGAAAAGAAAAGGGCGACACTCTGCACATCTGCGATATGCACGGCAATTCCTACAATGCCGTTATAGATGAAATAACCAGAGAAGGACTATATGCCCTTTTGGGAGAGCCCGAAAGGGGCAACAACGAAATGCCTTTCAAGGTAAGTGTTTATCAATGCTTCCCCAAGGGTGACAAGCTTGAAACGGTGATACAAAAGGCGGTAGAGCTGGGCGCATACGAAATCGTAGCGGTTATGAGCGAGCGTTGCGTGGCACGTCCTGACGAAAAGGCCTTTTCCAAGCGCTTGGAGCGATTGAAAAAGATAAGCGAATCGGCCGCCGCACAGTGCGGAAGAAGCATTATACCCGAAATCAGAGGTATAATTTCCTACAAGGAAGCAATGGAGGAAATCGCTCAAAAAGACATTGGCTTTATCTGTTATGAGGGCGACGGCACCTTGCCCGTAAAGGAATTATTGAAGGAAACGCCCGAAAGCATCGGCTTTTTAATAGGTCCCGAGGGAGGACTGTCCGAAAAGGAAACACGTCTGGCGGCAAAAAAAAATATTGCTCTGGCAGGGCTCGGCAAGAGGATTTTGCGAACCGAAACCGCCAGCGGATATGTACTTTCGGCCATAAGCGTATTATTGGAAATATAAAAAATACCCCATCGGCTTTTATTATGCCAATGGGGTTTTATTTTTAAGAAAGCTTTGCGAGAAGAGCTTCGTAGAGAGCTTTTGTATCCTCACCTGTTTCAAGGTTTACGGTGTATACCTGATTTTCGGTTTTGATTATTACGGCCTCTTTATTTTTGATATAGCAGTAATTGGTGTATTGGCCGAAGGTATCATTGCGGTAGCTGCCAAGCTGTAATCTGGCACTATTGAAGCCGAAAACACGCATACCGGATTCCCTTTCGGAAGTATATTCCACCGAGGTGATATCGCTGTAGTTTACGGTGATTTCCGAACCGTAAATGCTATCCACGGTGAGAGTTTTTTCATCCAGCTCCGCACTGATATTACCTGTAAACATAAGCACTGCCACAATAGATAAAACTGCAATAATCATAATTGCCGAAAAGAGTTTTACCCATTTGGGGTAAGTAAGCTGTTGAGCGCCTTCTGCGGCGATTTCGCCGTTTTTCTTCTGCTTTTTATAAAGAACCGAGGCGTAAATTGCAGGTATCAAGACCAGCACAAGGATAATGGGTAAAAGGACATAGACGATCACTTTATAAGGCAGAAATGCTGTTACGGCCGTTAAAAAACCGCCTGCAACCCAAATCTTACCTGCCATACGGTGGGTTTTGTTCCAAACATATTGGCTGGAAAGAGTTGCCTTTGTTTTTATACCCAAGGTGCGGTTTTGCTGTATTTTGGGCATATAGTTACCAATGAAGAAAAACATCATCGAAATAAGAATTACAGTCAGCGTTTCGGGAGGCAAGCCCTTATTGTCGGTTACCGAAACAAAGACAACGGAAAACCAAAGAGATATAAAGGGGATAATCCAATACACAAGTCCCATTGCCTTTTTATTCTGAGTGTAATTATTGGGGTCCTTTGCAATAAAAAACGTCATAATTAAATGCAAGGGAA
>JAZSDB010000097.1:0-1592 GCA_045530975.1 Eubacteriales bacterium | reverse complement strand
CCGGGCTCGGAGGGAATCCAATCCTTGTCCACCATTACAAGCTCTTCAATTGCCTGAAGTACATCATCCTTGTCAACCTCGGGGATGCACATTCTTACGTTGGTGTTGTTCATTCTTTCGATGTTCTTTTCGGGTCTGAACAAAAGCACACGGCCGTCCTTTGCGCGGTATGCCTTCATACCCTCAAACATTTCCTGACCGTAATGGAAAACCATGCAGGCAGGAGAAAGGGAAATCTCACCGTAGGGAACGATTCTGGCATCGTGCCAGCCCTTTTCGGTAGAATAATCCATAATAAACATGTGATCGGTAAAAATCTTACCAAATCCGAGAGCTCCTGTGGGTTTTGCCTTGTGAGCAGTAGTCAAAGTACGTGAAATTTGCATTTTTATTGGTCCTTTCGATAAGTATCTTGTTTAAAGTTCATTATATTATACATCTTATATACTGCATTTTCAATAGTTTTTCGATATTTTTGCTATAGCTTTTAATACGAATTTGTGATATTATAATTGCGGATGAAAAGGCGTTTGCGATAAAAATTAAAGATTATGTAATATTGTGTTCATATATTTGGTTTATAATCACTACGAATGTTGTTTTGGAGGTATGCTTTTGAAGGCCTTAAACCAGAAATTTGCATTAACCAAAAATAGAATAATTATTTTGGCCATTTTGGCTTTTACTGTCGCTCTCTGCAGCATTTTTGCATTTGCAGGTAACGGCAATGAGGCAGAAAATGTTTCCGAAGAAGCAGTATCAGCTTTTGATAATGTAGCTTCCGATACAGAGGCCAAGCCCCAGACCACTCTTCAGGGTTACGGTGTTTACGTTGACGGTACCTTTGTTGCCGCAGTAAGCGATGTGTCCGAAGCTGAAAATGCTTTTGCCAATGCACTGTCGAAACGTGTCGCTCTTTTGGGAATTCTCGATTCCGGCGCATCGGTTAACAATAGCATTGAATATGTTGAAGGCCAATATCCCGAGAATAGCTTTTCTTCCTTCGAAATTAATGCTGTAAACGGCGAAATTACTGCTTATGACGGTTCTTCTCTGAATACCAAATTTTCGGTACGTACCGTTCATACATATACCGAAGAGGTTGTTGTTGATCACGAGATTAAGGTTATTTATACCGATGCATTGCCCGATGGTGCAACCAAGGTTGAAAATGATGGAATTAACGGCGAAGGTATTAAAACCCATTCTGTTGTTTATGTAGACGGCGTAGAGCAGTCCAGAGATACTTCCTTGGAGGTCCTCACCGCTCCCGTAGATCAGACCGTAAAGGTTGGTAGTCGTGGCGACGGAAAGATACAGCTTTCTATGGGCACCTTTATAAAGCCCTATGACGGATTTATTACCTCCTATGTTGGCTCCCGTTGGGGAAGAACTCATAACGGTATCGATATAGTTGCTCACAGTGGCAGCTGTTTCAGAGATCCTGCTGTTGCTGCTGCAAACGGTGTTGTTGTTAAGGCAGAGTATTACGGCGGTTACGGTAATTGTGTTGTCATCGATCATGGTAACGGCATAACCTCCTACTATGCACACTTTGATAAAATTTGTGTTAAGGCAGGCGATAAGGTTAA
>JAZSDB010000068.1:0-6038 GCA_045530975.1 Eubacteriales bacterium | reverse complement strand
TAAAGCTCGGCTCACGTCGGGCTTTTTTGTTTGTTGTTTTTTATAGTGTAATCGTGGATTCGATATCGCAGAGATAGGGCAACAAATTTTCACATAAATACAATGCGAGCTTAAAAAAGTTTTGCCAAGCTTTTTCAAAAGCGCATTGGGAATTATTCAAAAGGTGTAATCGAGGATTCGATATCACGGTGAGGGGATAGCAAGGTTGCTCTGCGCTACAACGTGGACTTGAAAAAAATAAAAAAATGTGTTATTATAATGGAAATGTCGAAAAGGAGGAAGGATATGGTAACCATACTTGCAGAAAAGCCCGATGTGGGCAATAAAATTGCCGCCGCATTGGATAAGATATATCTTTCCAACGGACAGACGGTGGAATTTTCGGCATTGAAGGCCAACGAAAAGGCGGTAAAATCACAGCAAAACCGTGACGGATACTTAAAAATCAACTACAAGGGCCACGAATGCTATGTAACTTGGGGATTCGGCCACCTTTGCACGTTAAAGCAGGCCTATGATTACAACGAGCAGTATAAAAAATGGACTGCCCTCCCCCTGCCCTTTATTCCTCAGAGATATGATATAAAGCTGAGGACAAGCAATAATTCCTCCTGGGACAGCAAGGTGGAAAAGCAGTTCAATATTGTTAAGGACCTCTTTTTGAAGAGCGACCAGATAATTAATGCAACCGACTTTGACCGTGAGGGCGAGGTTATTTTTGCCTATATATATGAGCTTTGCGGCTGTAACAAGCCGGTAAAGCGTGCCTGCTTTACCTCCCAGACCAAGGAGGGTATAGTGGAGGGCTTTACCAAAAATATCAAGAACGGCGAGGATATGCACAATGCCGAGGCGGCAGGCCGTATGCGAGGTATTGCCGACTGGGTTGTAGGCGCAAACCTTACGGTGGCAATGTCCTTAAAGCACCCCGGCGCAGGGGTGATGAGCGTGGGACGTGTGCAAACCCCCACTCTGGCAATGCTTGTAAACCGTGAGCTGGCGGTACAAAGCTTTGTAAAGGCGCCCTATTGGGCCATCGAGGCGGAATTTACCAAGGATAGCGGTGAAAGCTTCAAGGCAAAGCATAAGGAAGAAAAAATCACCGAAAAAAGCGAGGCCGAGGCCATTTTCCAAAAGATTTTGGGACACAAGGGCACCGTTACAGACGTTAAAAAGAAGAAAACCAAAAAGGAACCGCCCCTTCTTTACAGTCTGTCAGCCCTCCAGATGGACGCCAATTCAAAATTCGGCTACACTCTGGACCAAACCCTTGAGATAGTTCAGAAGCTCTATGACGACGGATTTACCACCTATCCCCGTACCAATTCTCAGTACCTTACCGAGGATATGGAGCCGGTGGTGAATAATGTGCTGGATAAGCTTGCCACCGTGCCTATTTATAAGGGACTTATAGAGGGCAGAGAGCGAAAGTTCGACAGGAAGCATTATTTCAATAATAAAAAGGTGGAATCTCACTTTGCAATAATTCCTACGGGAAATATTCCCAAGGGACTGCCCAATGAGCATAAAAGGGTTTTCGACCTTATCTGCCGCTCGGTGATAAAAATGCTTTACGGCCCTGCAACGCTGGAGCAAACCAAGGTTGTTATCGATGTAAACGGCGAGGAATTCAGGGCAAGCGGCTCTATAATTGCCGAGGCGGGCTGGATGGCGGTGGGCGATGCCTCCAAAACCGAAATATTGCCCGACCTTTCGGTGGGAGAGATTCTTTCGGGCGAATATAAGCTTTGCGATAAGATGAGCGAGCCACCAAAGAGATATACCGATAAAACCATTCTGGCGGCAATGCTTTCGGCAGGCAAGGACCTTGATGATGCCGAGCTTAAAAAGCTGATGTCAGACCCGAAAACAGGCGGTATAGGTACCGAGGCAACGAGAGCGGCAATAATCCAGACACTTATCGACAGAGAATATATTGTCCGTGAAAAGAAGATATTAAAGGCCACCCAAAAGGGTATCGATTTGATAGAAAAGCTACCGCTGGAGCAGCTGAAATCGGCTGAGCTGACGGCAAAATGGGAACAGCGTCTCGGCGATATAGCCCGTGGCACCGACAATCCCGAGCTATTCAGGCAGGATATAGAAAAGGCGCTGAGAGAATGGGTTTCGGTAATAAAAACCCGTGTTGTCAGAACAAATATCAACTATGCAAATATGCTTGAGGGTGTGAAATGCCCCCTTTGCGGAAAAACGGTTCATACTACCGAGGAGGGCTTTGAGTGCGCCGCCCGCAGGGATGGCTGCAGGTTTAATATCGGCACCGTTTGTACCAAAAAAATTACCGAGCAACAGCTCAGAAAGCTTCTTACCGAGGGGGAAACACCCCTTATAAAGGGCTTTAAAAGGAAGGACGGCACAAAGTTTAATGCCCGCCTGAAGCTGGAAAACGGTAAGCTTTCCTTTGAGTATGAGGAAAAGGACAAAAAGGAAAAAGAATAAAGAGTTTTCAGGGACAAAAAAGGGACTTTTCAAAAGTCCCTTTTTGTTATGCAGTTTTGCGCTTGAATGTTAAATAACTTAAAAAACAGTGGAGAAGGAGCGGGGAGGAAGAATATAGCTCTTATCACCGATTGTAACGGTTTTTTCAAAATCAAAGGGGTTGAGAACCACTGCAACAATGGAGCCGTCGGGGTTTTTAAAGGCGGTAACGTTGGAGCTCATATCACCCTTAACCGAAAGAAGCTGAGCGCCACGCTTTACAAAATGGCCAAAATGCTTCATTACATAAAATTCGGGATTGTAGGTAAATTGACCGTCTTCAACGCTGATAAGTGAATTCTGTACCCAGCCCCAGGTGCTCACACCGCCGTTTTCCAATGCCATGTTCCAGTAAACATTGGCTCTTGCGCCGTTTACGGTGTAGTGGTGAATCATATTGTAGGTGTACATTGCATAATCCCAGGAATTTTTGCCGTCACCGCACTGACATTCGCTCTGAATGAAGTCCAGCTGAGGGTAATCCTCCTTGGCCTGCATAATGGCGAACTTTCCGTTCCACTGGAATGCGGCACCCTTCACGCTGTTGCGGAGCTTTTCGTTCTGCATAATGTAATTGAGGTATTCATTGTGGAGCCCGTATTCGCTGTAAGGATCGGGACCGTTGCAGGTTCCGTAATAAAGGTCTGCAAGTCCCTCCACTGCCTCTGCAAGATAGCACATAAATGCTTCCAGCTCCTTGCCGGAATAAACGCAGGAGGGGAACTTCTGGTCGGCAAAAAATTCGTTCTGAGGGCAGACTGCGGAGATTTTTATGCCCTCATCGGCGTAGGATTGAAGGAATTTTTTGAAATAAAGGGCGTAGGAGCGCAGATTTTCCTCGGTCTGCACCAAACGTCCGTAATTGTAAACCTTGGGGAACTTCATCCAGGTGGGAGGACTCCAGGGCGATGCAAAAAAGTTTATTTCGGGAGAGCGCTTCATTGCCTCTCTGATGGCGGGGAGAATGTATTTTCTGTCACGGTCAATGGAGAAATTTTCCATTGCGTAGTCGCCCTCGGTTTCATTGTAGCTGTACCAGCTTTCGGCAAAATCGTTGGCACCGATGGAAAGACGGCAGTAATTGAAGCCACAGCCCTCTTCCCCGAAAAGCTCATCGAAAATTTCCTTTTGCTGTTCCTCGCTGAGCGAAAAAATTGCCTTTGCGCAGATTTCGCTGAAGCAACAGCCCCAGCCGAATATGGGCTTGCCTACGGCCTCGCCAAAAATAATTTCACTGCCCTTTTCGGCAGAAATTGCTTGATTTTTAATCCATTTTTCCTTTTCGGTAGATGAAATACAGTTCATATATAATCCTCCTCGGTGGTCTTGTTGCCGTTCAAATGCAGTTTATCACGTTTGCTTTTCCTTTTCAACAGTTTTGGCAGATTTGGGTAACAATATCTTTAAAATCACTTGAAATTCTCTTAATAAAGTAGTATATTAAAGAAAACCGAAAGAAAGGGTAAAAATTATGAAAAAAATTATTGCTTTGTTGCTTGTAATGGCCTTTGCTGTTGCCCTCTGCGCCTGCGGAGAAGATGATATCAGAGGAAAAATTGAGGATACCTCCAAGGATAAATCCACCGATGTTTCCTCTGCCGATGCTTCCTCCACCTCCTCCGAGGATTCCTCTGCAGATAACAGCGAAGCTTCCGACGCTACCTCCGAAGATGCTACCTCCGAAGATGTTACCTCCGATGAAAGCTCTCAGGCACCCTCCGATGAAAAGGAGCTTGAATTGGGTAATGTAAGCGGAAGTGCTTATGTAAGTGACTTTATCGGTGTTCGTTATAATTTGGATGACGGTTGGTTTTTCTATAATGACGAACAGATAAAAACCCTGAACAACTTTGCTCAGGATTTGGTGGGCGATGAGCTTGCAGAAGCTATCAAAAATGCCAATATCATCTATGATATGTATGCCACCGAGGAAACCCAGCTCAATAACGTGATTATTAATCTTGAAAAGGTAAATCCCATTCAGCTGACATTGCTCGACCTTAAGGAAAACCTTAAAAACACTATCCCCTCCGTTAAGGACGGACTTGCGGCTGTTGGCTATTCCAATATCAATGGCGAGGTTATCGAGATTGAGGTTGACGGAAAAACCGTTGACGCTATTCGTATCACCGCAGAGATTTACGGTGTGAAGATGTATCAGATAATGTTCCAGAAGAAGTGCAGCGGCTATCTGGCTTGTATGGGCGTAACTACCATGATGGAGGACAATACCGCAGCGCTTCTGGATAATTTCCAGTGGATTGACTGAGCTTCTTAAGCTTTAAAAATACTTTCAGCGGGACTTCCCAAAAGGAGGCCCCGCTTTTTCTATACAATATTCTTGACAGACCGATAAAGTGGACTTACAATGAAAATAAGAAAAAATCACGATTAATTTGAAGAGAATTTTTGATAATATGTAAGATTTTCCTCGAAATGCTGTCTTATAGGGTGAAAGGAGGAGAAAAGCTTTGGATGATAATCAGATAATCGAGCTTTATTGGCAAAGAAACGAATCGGCCATCGCCGAAACCGACGCCAAATACGGCAAATATTGTTATAAAATAGCAAACGATATACTTAAAAACGACAGAGACGCGGAGGAATGCGTTAACGATACATACTATCAAGTATGGCATACTGTTCCTCCCCAAAGACCAAACGTTTTCAAGCTTTTCCTCGCAAAAATCACGCGAAATCTGTCCTTTAACCGCTATAATGCAAAAAATGCCGAAAAACGCGGAGGCACCGAAATAACGCTGGTTCTCGACGAACTATCGGAATGTATCAAAAGTACGTCAAACGTGGAAGCAGAGGTTGAAGCGAAGGAACTCGGAAGGATTATAAGTGGTTTTGCACGTTCCCTTCCCGAAAAGGAGTGTAATGTTTTCGTAAGACGCTATTTCTTCTCGGAATCGATAGGTGATATTGCTGACTATTACGGTATAACCGAAAATAATGTTTCGGTTATTTTGTTACGAACACGAAAAAAATTGAGGAAAATACTTATAAGGGAGGGGTATTTAGATGAATAAAAACGATTTATTCAACGCCATAGGCGAACTCGATGACGATATAATCGAGCGAAGCGAGCTTTCCAAAAGCTATAAACGCCCCGTATTTACACGTATTATCGCAATCGCGGCTTGTTTGTGTATTCTTTCATCGGTTATTGCCGTAGGGTTGATTTCGAAATTCCGCTCTGAAAATAACAACTCCGATTCCGAGAGCTTTTCGGAGGACCATTCGCAAGAGAGCGATATCGGAAAACCCACCTCTTATAAATACAAAACGCTGGACGAGCTTCTTGCCGATATTAGCAAAAACGACAACCATTCTGACACTATGGGGTCGGGCGTTTCGACAAGCAGCGACAGCGACGGTATAGATTATTTTACGCGGGTTTGCCTCAGAGGAGAGTATGAACTCAGAATAATCAATATGTACCAAAAAAACTCTCAATTGCGCATCTGTAAGAAGGACGATGACGGATATTATTCAAATTATATCAGGGACGATATAGATGCAAATAGCTTTAT
>JAZSDB010000111.1:0-1960 GCA_045530975.1 Eubacteriales bacterium | reverse complement strand
CCGCCAAAGAAATCCACTTCCAGATTTCTTCTGCTTCCCGAATTTTCCACCAAGAAATCAAGGGCCTGCTTTCCCACCTCAAAGGACATCAAGCCCCTTTCGCCGTGGTACTTGCCCTGACTTGCAAAGCAATAAGAGCAGTTCAGATTGCAGGTGTGTGCAATGTGCAGACAAAGCGCCTTCACCACTCCTGCGGTCTTGCGCTTTAAATCCCCTGCCATGGGACGGAAGCTGTCCTCTACAAACAGCTTGCCTGCATTCTTCAATTCAACAATTTGCTCATAGCATTCTTCAACATCACTTTGGGAGATACCCTCGGTACCTGCATACTTTTCGGTCAATGCCTTTATAATGTCCTCTTTGGAGGAGGTTAAAAACATAGAAATGATGTCATAGGCAACATCGTCCACAGCGTGGACAGAGCCCGAGCAAATGTCAAGAACAATATTATATCCGTTCAGTTTGTATTGGTGGATCATATATGGGCCTCTGGAACTTCATAGAAATTTTAAAAGTGATTTTAGAGAAAAAGTGCCGCCATGCGGCGGCACTTCCGAAAACTTATTTGCTTTCCTTTTTGTTCTCGCACTGCTGGTTAGCAATACCGCAGCTGGTCTTGCAAGCAGACTGGCAGGAAGTCTGGCATTCGCCGCATCCGCCGTTCTTTGCGCTTTCACAAAGGTTACGAGTTTCGATAGTCTTGATATGTTTCATTGGAATCTACCTCCGATTACAATTTTTATTTTCAATCAATTATACACTAATCCGCTCTTTAAGTCAACAAAAACATTTCAAAAACAAGTAAAATTTATCACAAAACCTCTAATTTTTGTCGTTTTTATTGTCGTCACTCATATAACGGTTCACTTTAGTGGGCTTTTTGTTGCGTTTTGTCGCAATAACCATTAATGCTACTGCAGATCCCACAGCGATGGCCAGAAACACATAAATAAGAATTTCGCCTACGGGTACGCCCTTTTTCTTTTCGTCAGCAGTGTTTACGGGTGTGCTCGTGTCTTCGGGTTCCGAGCTTTCCTCCGAAACCTCGCTTTCCGTCTGTGAGGTGGTATCCTCCACGACGGGCTTGTCATTTTCGGTATCGTTAGGGATTTCGGGCTGTTGCTCAATTTCGCAGTGTGCAATGCGTGACAGCTTGCAGAGGGAGGTTATATCCCCCAAAACCGCTCCCTTGCCTGCAGAATAAGACATACACACCGAGAGCTTGTTTTCCAGCTCGTCAGCTTCCTCGGGAGTAAGCACGTCTTCCTCCAGAAGATTAAGGTATTCATCCATTATAGACAGCGCATTGGAGGCCACATCGCTGTCACAACCGCCCTGGGGAAGAAGATGACTGTTTATTCTTTCCTTGGCAAAGGAAAGGATGTGCTTCATTACGTCTTTAATATCACTAAAGGGAGAAGCTGCGCCTTCGGCAAAAATACCGTTGCTGAAATAATCGTAATAATTTTGTGCCAGATAATCGTTTAAATTACTGAAAATAAATCCGTCTGTATTGTTGCTGCGAGCATCGAATATTGCTCGGTTTATGGTTTTCGCAGGTAGAGATGCCGATGAATCGAGCCCTGCAAAGAGCAGGTATTCATCGGAGGTGTGTGCGGAAAACAGTCCCAGCTTTTCCGAAACCATATTTCCGTAATACCCCAGCGGAGGCAGAGGGTCGTTTTCGGCCGTGTCGCCCTCAAAAAGGGCAATGCAAATGCCGTCCATCCAGCCCTTTTCAAGCCATAGCTCGGGCTCCTGCATATAGTAATAATCCACGCTGTCCCTTGCGGCTATGGCCGTAAGGACTATGTCACTGTTCACGGCACGAAGCTTTTGTGAAACAGCTTCGGCCATTCCGTTTATAATTCCCGTGCGGAACTGTACCCAATCCTTCCAATAGGGAGAATTGAATTTTTCGGTTTTAATCTTGTAAACCTCGTTGATGGGCTTTTTGATG
>JAZSDB010000030.1:0-10409 GCA_045530975.1 Eubacteriales bacterium | reverse complement strand
GGTGGTGCCCTTATCTATAAGGCCCTGCTCGTAGCACCAAACAAGTCCGTCGTAGTAGTAAGCATCGGTAGCAATGTCAGTATAAGGAAGCTGGGTGCCGTTATGTGTGGGACCGCCGGCCATCTTGTGAAGAACCTTCACGAACATACCGTTGGTGCAATCAACATCGGGAGAGAAGGTTGTGCCGCTGGTACCATTGATATAGCCCTTCTCGTATGCAAATTTTACAAATTCATAATACCAGGAATCCTTTGCCACATCGGTAAAGGGAAGAGCGGTACAAGCTACATACTTTTCGCTCCAATAGGAAACATTGTCGGGATATACGGTTTCAACCGAAATTTTGATATATTTGCCGTGCTGCATACTTGCGGCAGGAACGGTGGTGGTAAACTTCTTGTAGAGGTAAGTCATACTATTTTCAATCATAGTATATTCGCCGTTATATTCACAGCCGGGCTCGCCATGGAGCATAATTACCTGCCAATGGTAGCCGGAGGAGCCGGCGGCATCGTTCCAGGTAGCTACATAATCCTGTCCCGAAATTCTTTCATCGGGGCTGGTAATTGTAGTGCCGCCACGGTTATAACCGCTAACCCACTTTGTATCCTCATCCAAGGTCATATAACCTGCAGCATCGCCGTACTGAATACGTCCGAAGCTGCCGTTAACAACCTCTACAACCTGAATGATTTCGCCCTTGGGAATGCTGGCAAGGATGTTACTGCTGGTAGAAGCGGTATCGCGGAGATACTTCAAGCCGAGAAGCTCGTAGTTACCGGTGGACCATACCTTCTGCTGTGCGGCAGGTGTGCCGGTTGCGGAAAGGAGACAGAACCAGTCAAGATCAAGCTTGCCGGTAGAAAGACGGGACTGAGTTACCCAGCAGTCGCCACGGTTGGTGCTGGTGCCTCTGGAAGTAGAAGGAGCACTGTCGTATACGTGGAACTTGTTGGTAGCAGAATCGTAACCAACCAAAGCAATAAAGTGGCCGGGAACGTGACCGACTGCCACGCCGCCTTTTGCAAGGTGGTTCTTAAGCAC
Source organism: Eubacteriales bacterium (assembly GCA_045530975.1). GTDB lineage: Bacteria > Bacillota > Clostridia > Oscillospirales > CAG-382 > Coliplasma. The sequence continues at coordinate 9,365 of JAZSDB010000030.1, read as the reverse complement.
TGTGCTGGCTGCGGTTGCCCAATAACCGGTATTGCCGCTGCCGCAGTCTACGGTAAAGCCATAGGTTCCGCCGTATTTTGCCTGCACTCTGGGATAGAGAGCAGTACGGTAGGTACCGCCCGCGGAGGGTGTATTAAAGGCACCGATGGAATGTGCCCAGGATGCGGTGGATGTAATGCTCATACGCAGACCGGTAAGATACCCTACACAGTTTACCAACGCAAAAATACCGCAACCGGTGTTATACAAGTTACGTCCGCCGTAATAATAGTTTTTCCACTGAGCTTCCCATTGAACGAGGTGACCCAAGGGTGTAACGGCAGATGCGGATATTGCGGTAGTTGCAACAACTGCGGTAAGCATGGAAACCACCAATATAAGCGCTAAAGCACGTTTTAAAGCTTTCATATTTTCCTCCTGACTGATTTCCCCCTATCGGGGATAATACGCCATAATATCTATCATCTTAAATTATACACATAATGCACAAATTTGTCAATATTGCTTTATGGAAAAACCGTTTTTTGTATTTATTCAACAATTTTATCAAGCCGTTTTTATTCATTGTGCTTTATATCTTCGCCCTTTTTTATAGATTTGTAAATTTCGATTGCCTTTGCCCTCATCCTTACTTAATAATTTTATAAAAAAGAACTACGCCTTCGGAAACCACCGAAAGCGTAGCTTTGTTATTGAATTTTCAAAGGGTGAAAAGCTTAATTGCCTATCTTAGGACATACAAACGGTTTTTACCATCATATAGTCAAACACATCTATAACTCCGTCGGCATTAACGTCACCACGTACTTTTTCTTCTGCAGTAGCAGTATACTTGTCGAAGTAGATGTTCTTGATAACAAGATAGTCGAAAATGTCAACATTGCCGTCGGCATTAACGTCGCCGCTCTTGTATTCGGGAGCGGGCTTGGTATCCAGCAATTCACCGCAATCCTCACAGCGCTGTTCCTGAGAACCGTCAGCGAGGGTTTCCCACTGACCTGCGGTGTGACCCTTGGAAAGCTGTTTGCTGTCCACATAGCTATGACCGCACAGAGTGCAGGTGTGGGTGGTGTAGCCGTCCTCGGTACAGGTGGGAGCGGTTACAACGCTGTTGTAATTGTGAGAGCAGGCCTCTTCCTTGGGAACGATGGTTGCATAAGCAAGAACATCGTACCAGCCGTTATAGGTATCTACACCATTAAGGCGGATAACATCGCCGACCTTGGCCTGAGCCAATCTGTTAGCATTGGACAAGCTGCCGGGAACAGAATCGGAAACGCCTTCCCAAGGGTGAGCGGCAATCATAATTTCGTTGTCGGCAAGAGTAACATTTGCCGCAGTGCCTCCGCCGTTGGCATTGGACTTAACCACAAATCCGTTCACAGCATCGCTCCATACAGCGATAAGGTTTTGTGTCCAAGCGTGGTTTGCATTTGCGGTGGAAATTTCTCCGTATCCCGAGGTAAAGATTACGCTGTCACCGGAACGAACTTTATCGTTTATACGGTTAATATAAACTCTGTCGCTGAGAAGAGGATCGGTATAATTGGACGCTTCTACTTCATCAAGCCAGATGTGTCCGTTGCCGTAATGAGTAAAGCTGAACTTTACATATCGGCCGTAAACGGTATTGGGAGAAATAATTGTTGTTTCGTAGGTGCTCCATTCGTCTACCTCGGTGCTGGCAATACCGCTTCCGTATTTAAGAACGGCGTTTGTAGAGGAGCCAATGGTGGTAAATGCGGTACCGCTGTTGGAATAGGACACTTCCATATTAACAACCTCAAAGGGAATGGAAATACCCCAAGCGCCTGCGGCAAAATATCCCACAAAGGTGTTCATTGCCTGGCTGGAGCCAAGGTCAACAACAATTTCTGTACTTCCCTGCCATCCGGAATATTCCGCACCGCCGTTGGTATCGCCCTTCACGCCGTCGGTAAGACGTTTTCCGTCATCGGCAAACTTATCGGTACGGGTAGGTGTGGTTGCTGTGTAGGTTTTGCCCTTGGACACCGAATTGGAGTCGGAATGGATAGCCGCATAAAGGGCATTGTATGCATTTTTATAATCGGTAGCGGTGGAGCTTGTGCTCTGATAAACCGCCTTTGCCTGAGTGTATGCAGTACGGATTGCCTTTACCTCGGTCTGGTTGTAATCAACACAGATAAGGCGGAGAGATTCGTTAATAAGTTCTTCAAGAGCAAGGTATTCGGCAGATGCACCGGTAGAGGAAAGGAGGCAGAACCAGTCCAGCTTGAGCTTACCGGTAGCAAGTTGAGACTGAGTTACCCAGCAGTCGCCGAGACCGGTAGCGCCGGTGGTATTGGTACCTCTTGCAGTAGAGGGAGCGCTGTCATATACATGGAACTTGTTGGTGGCAGAATCGTAACCAACCAAAGCGATAAAGTGGCCGGGAACGTGACCGACAGCTACACCGCCGTTGGCAAGGTGGTTTTTAAGAGTGGTGTTGGAGGAACCTGACCACCAACCCTGATTCTGGCTTCCGCAATCCAAGGTAAAGCCATAGGTTGCGCCATATTTTGCCTGAACCTTGGGATAGAGCACCAAACGGTATGTACCGTCGCCGCCGTTTACGTTAAAGGCATTGATAGAATGAGCCCAGGAAGCAACCTCGGTTATGCTCATAGAATTGCCGGTAAGATAACCTACCGCATTTACGAGGGAGAAAATACCGCAACCTGTATTATAAAGGTTGCCTCCGCCGTAATAGTAGTTTTTCCATTTTGCTTCAAGCTGTCTTTGAATTACATAGCTATTTGCAGAAGAGGTTACGGCAGTGCTTACAACAAGGGCAAAAACCATTGCCAGAACAAGCATAGCCGCAAGAGAGCGTTTTAAAACCTTCATATATCTGTTCCTTTCAAAAAAACATTGCCGTGACAAAACACCACGGCATTTCATCTATATATACCTATATTATAAAAGCCCCCCGCTCTTTTGTCAATCCTCCAAAAAGAAAGAAGAACGTTTTTGTGGTCTTCCCACAAACTCGTTCTGCCTTTTTTATTCATTGTGACTTAATAGCTGAGGAGCTCTTTCAATTTTTCCTCGGCTTTTATGTGGTTGGAGAGAGGACCCCATCCCTGATAAAGCTGATGTCCATCGGCGGTGCAGGTAAACTGCACACCGAGAGAACGGGCGTGCTTAAACACATCGGGGTTCATTCCGCCTGCCGTCAATTCCCAATAAACTCCCTTTTCTGCCATAAGCTTCATCAAGGGCTCAAAAATTTCTATGCGCTTGGAGGTGCCCACCCTTTCGGGCTTTGCGCCGTAGGTACGCAGGTGACCGATGCCGTCACCCATGTGAGCCAAGCTCTTTACCTTGGGAAAACGCTTAATGGCATTCATATAGCCCCTTACGGTGGCCTCCATTAAATATTCGGTGCCCACCGATTCCACTCTGTCAAGCCAGCTCTTCCAGATTTTTTGTCCCTCTTCGGTATTAAACTCGGGCATAAAATAGGCATCGGGATAGAGAATCAAATCCATAGGAAGCTTTTCGGTGCCTATCATAAAGTGTATGGAAAGCTGCACCATATCCACTTTTTCCTGATCCTCAACAGGGATATTTATATCGCCCTTGTCGTTCAGAAGCTCGGTTTCCACACCGCTGTGAAAAACCACCTGCCGGGGACGGTAGGCGTGAAATTCCTCTAAATATTTATCAAGCTCACTGCTACCCTGAACGTGCCAGCAAACCCAATCTCTTTCGCCGTTGGGCATAGAGGCGGAATAGTGCTTAACAACCGTTGCCTCATCAATACCAAGGTCTATGCAGGCCTTTTCTATATTGGGCATGGTCATTTCATCGGCACCGCAGGCATCGAGATGATAGTGAACGTGAAAATCCTTCATAATATTCTCCTTATTTACGGGGCAACACTATTTTTCTGTTTTCTTCCTTGGAGGATTGGCGGTAAATAACCACCTTTCTGCCAATAACCTGCACTGCCTCGCAGCTTAAGCTTTCGCAAAGCAAAACCATAGCTTCCTTGGGGCTGTTGGGGCAGGTTTCGAGCACGGTAAGCTTAATAAGCTCGTGGGCCTCCAATGCCTTGGAAACCGTATCGATAAGAGTATCGCCGATACCCAATTTCCCTATCTGAGTGGTGGGCTCGATGGAATTTGCCAAGGAGCGGAGATATGCTCTCTGTTTTGTTGTTATCATATTTATACGTCCTTAATCTTATTTTTTGTCGGTTGAACCAAAACCGCCGTGACGCTCCGAGGTGCATTGGTCATCCTCGGTAATGCCGTAAGGCAGGAAAATCCCCTGCGCAAAGGCATCGCCCTTATTGACGGTGTATTTTTTTGTACCGCCAACCAATTTTATCTTTATATGTCCCTCGTTGTCGGCATTGAAATAATCGGAATCGATAACGCCTGCCGTGTTGGCAAGTCGCACACCGTATTTGAATCCCGAGCCCGAGCGGGGCAGGATTACCAAAACCCAATCGCTGTCTATACGGGCACGGATGCCTGTGTCTATAATAATTTCCTCGCCCGGATTCAGCTCAAAGCCGTAGGGCGCATAAAAATCGTACCCTGCAGAGCCGGCCGTTGCCCTGAGAGGAAGCTTTATATCCTCATAACCTTCGTGGGGGAACTGTGTCTCGGAAACCTTGTAAAATTTGGCTATACGTTGCATAATTTTATCCTTTCCAACCGCCGTTTATATCGAAAACCGAGCCGGTAATATAGGACGAGCCCTCCGAAAGCAGGAAGGAAACACAATCCGCAACCTCTTCGGCATTACCCATTCTCTGAAGAGGGATTTCGGCACAGAGGTTTTCTATATCCTCGAAGGTAAGGTCCTCATTCATATCCGTATCGATTATACCGGGACAGATACAGTTAACACGTACTCCCGCAGGGCCAACCTCTCGGGCAAGGGCCTTTGTAAAGCCGATAATACCTGCCTTTGCCGCAGAATAATCAACCTCACAGCTGCCGCCGGTTTCTCCGAAAACAGAGGAAATATTTACAATACTTCCGCCCTTTTTGCTTATCATATACGGAATATATTTTCTGGTCAGCTCGATAGGCGCAAAAAGATTTATACGGTACATTCTGTCCAGCGTTTGCTTGTCCATAGTATCGAAAAGTCCCACCAAGGCAACTCCCGCATTATTGACAAGGGCATCGATTTGAGGATATCTTTTAAAGATAGCATCCACCGAAGCCATATCGCCCAGGTCTGCGGAAATATATTCGGCATCGCCTATTTCCTCGCAAAGGACCTGTGCCTCCTCTACGCTTTTACCGCAATGGATGATAACCCTCCAGCCGTCGGATGCCAGCTTACGGGAAATGGCTTCCCCTATACCACGGGCACCGCCGGTGACAAGGACCGTCTTTTTAGCTTTTTCACTCGTCATTCTTGTTCTTGGCCTTTTTCAGTATATTTTTAAGGTCGCTCTTGGAATACTTATAAACAGCATCGCAAAAGCCGCAGGTCATTACGGTTTCTTCCTCGGAATTTATCATATCGGTAAGTTCTTTTTCACCCAGAGAGATAAGAGCAACCTCGGTCTTTTCTCTGCTGCAGGCACACTTGTAGGAGCATTCGATTTTATCGAAAATATCATATTCTATTCCGTCGAAAACCTCGCTCAATACATCCTCCAGGCATCCCTTATCCAATATCTCGGTAACGGGACGCATCTTACCTGCATTTCTTTCGAGAATATCGGTAATTTCCTCGTCGGCAAAGGGCAAAAGCTGTACCAAGGCGCCGCCTGCCTGCTTAACCGAGAAATCTCTGTCCACCAAAACACCGAGAGCACAAACGGTAGGAATCTGCTCGCTGGTGGCATAGTAGTAGGCAATATCATCGCCAACCTCGCCGGTCTGGATTTTGGAAATGCCCACATAGGGCTCGTTACTGCCGCTTACATCACGAAGGATATAAAGCTCGCCACGGCCTATACATCTGCCCACATCCAGCTTTCCGTCGGCACGGAGAGGAAGGTCCACGGCAGGATTTTGAATAAATCCTCTTACATTTCCGCACCAGTCGCTGGTTGCAACCACACTTCCGCCAACGCCGTTGCCCTTGAAGCGGATGGTCATACAATCATCCTCTTCACCGAGCATAGAGCCCGCCAAGGAGGTGGCGATAAGAGTTCTGCCCAATGCGGCTGTGGCAGTGGGGGTGGTATTATGGATTTGACGGGCACGCTCTACAATATCACGTCCGTCCATTATTATTGCTCTTGCAGAGCCGTCCTTTGTAATAGCTCTAATAATTGTTGCCATATTTATTCCTTGTTTTTTAATGTTATTTTGCTACGGCGGATTTTTTACCGTCGCTGAGCATAAGCTCAAATTCGGTTCCCGAGGGAAGCTCGTTCACACTGCGGATTGCCGTTCCGTCGGAGGCAAAGGCCACCGAAAAACCTCGGCCCAGCACCGACAGGGGATTTAAGCTGTTCAGCTTTTCGCTCTGGGTATGGAGCTTCAGCTTCTCACGCTCGATACGTGTTTCGGCAAGGGAAAACAGTCTTTCCTCGTATCTTGCCACCGCCATTCTGCGGTCATCGAAATAGCTCTGCGGGCTTTGAAGCACGGGGCGCTGAGATAAAACCTTCAATCTTTGACGCAGATAATCGGTACGGGAGGAAAGGAGAGAAAGCATACGCTTTTCCACATTTCCGAACTGTTTTTTAAGGTCACGCACATCGGGCACTGCCAGCTCGGCCGCCGCACTGGGAGTGGGGGCACGCAGGTCTGCCACAAAATCGCATATAGTAAAGTCGGTTTCGTGCCCAACTGCGGAAATAATAGAAGTTTTGCATTCATAAACCGCATAGGCAAGAGCTTCGTCATTGAAGCACCACAGGTCCTCAGCACTGCCGCCGCCTCTGCCGATTATGATAACATCGCAAAGACCGCTGTTATCCAAGGTCTTCAGCGCATTTATAAGCTGGGCCGGGGCCGACGGGCCCTGCACCAGCGATGGATAGAGATAAAGCTTTGCCGCAGGAAATCTGCGATGGGAAACATTTATCATATCCCTTACGGCCGCACCGCCGGGAGCAGTAATTATGCCCACCGAAAAGGGGATTTTGGGGATTTTCTTTTTATGCTCCTGAGCGAAAAGTCCCGCCTTGGAAAGCTTTTCCTTTAATTGTTCAAAGGCAATATAGAGGGAGCCGATTCCGTCGGGCTCCATTGAATCGGCATACAATCGGTACTGACCGTCACGGACAAAAACCGCCACACGGCCGGTACATATAACCTTCATGCCGTTTTCGGGTTTGAAGGGAAGCTTCCCCGCACCGCCGAACATGGTGGCGGGAATTGCGGAATTTTCATCCTTCAAGGTGAAATATATATGTCCCGTACTGCCGTAAACACGAACATTGGACATTTCACCCTTTACCACCACCTTGGAAAGGAGGGGCGAGGTGGAAAGATAGTCCTTTATATAGGTATTAAGCTGTTCAACTGTTAAAGTGGGAACAGTTCCCTGCATCATTCTATGTCACCGTCTTCGTCGCTGTCTAATTTTTTAAGGTCTATAAGGGTTTCCTCATCCTCTTCGGTGAGCTCAACATCGATAAGGTCGTCCAAATCCTCTTCGACTTCCTCTTTCTTTACGGGCTTTGCCTTGGCAAGGGGCTTTTCCACACCTGCCGCATATCTGCCCAGAACACCGTTTATAAAGCCCACCGATTCCCCTTCGCCGTAATATCTGGCGATTTCCAGTGCCTCGTTTACGGTAATTTCCACGGGAATTTCGGGGAAATAATCTATTTCACAGCCGGCAAGGCGGAGCACCGAAAGGGTTACACGGTCGATACGGTCGATGCGCCAATTCTGAGAGCTTCTCTGAATTTTCTCATTTATATCGCCGAGATTTTCATCGGCACGGAGAAAGAGGTCCTTTGCAAAATCGCTTATTTCTGCACCACGCTCCTCTTCTGCGGTGGCCATTATTTCTTCGGGAGTGCGGTCATAATCGAAACTGCGTTCAAAAAGCAGAGCTACTGCCTCGATACGTGATTTTCTTCTGGACATATACAAACACCTCTTGAAAAACAAATTAATTCATATTATTATATCACTAATTTTCTTTCTTGTAAAGATTTTTTAAGCACCACTATATCAAAAACAAACAAAAAAGAGAACCTGAAGCAGATTCTCTTTTAATTTATCTGTTAAAGTGTGTCCGCCATAACCGCTTTTATGGTATGCATACGGTTTTCCGCCTCGTCAAATACGATAGAACGGTCGCTTTCGATAACCTGGTGAGTTACCTCCATACAGTCGATACCGAACTTTTCGTGAATCTCTCTGCCCACAGTGGTGCCAAGGTCATGGAAGGCGGGAAGGCAATGCATAAATCTGCACTGTTCACCTGCGTTGTCCATAATTTCCATAGTCACACGGTAGGGAGAAAGCTCTCTTATACGCTCTTCCCATACTTCAGCGGGCTCGCCCATAGACACCCAAACATCGGTATAGATAACGTCTGCGCCCTTTGTGGCAGCAATGGGATCCTCTATAAACTCGATAACCGCACCGGTTTCCTTAGCGATAGCTTGACAGCTTGCCACCAATTCATTATTGGGGAAATACTTTTTGGGCGCACAGGCCACAAAATGCATACCCATCTTGGCACAGCCAACCATAAGTGAATTACCCATATTATATCTTGCATCACCCATATAAACCAGCTTTTTGCCCTTCAAGGAGCCGAAATGCTCGATAATTGTGAGAAAATCGGCAAGAATCTGGGTGGGGTGAAATTCATTTGTCAAGCCGTTCCACACAGGCACGCCTGCATATAAAGCCAAATCCTCCACGATTTCCTGACCGAAGCCGCGGTATTCAATACCGTCGAACATTCTGCCAAGCACTCTTGCGGTGTCGGCAATGCTCTCCTTTTTGCCTATCTGAGAGCCCTGAGGGTCCAGATAAACGGGATGCATACCCAAATCCGCCGCCGCTACCTCAAAGGCACAGCGGGTACGGGTGCTAGTTTTTTCAAATATAAGAGCAATGTTTTTTCCCTCGCAAAGACGGTGAGGGATGCCCGATTTCTTTTTCTGCTTCAAATCGGCTGCAAGGTCGATAAGTCCCTGTATTTCAGCCGGAGTAAAGTCCAACAGCTTTAAAAAGCTTTTTCCCTTAAGGTTCATATTTATTCCTCGCAAACAGATTTAATAATTTCCACCGCTTCCTTAAGAAGCTCCATAGGAATATTGAGAGCAGGCAATAATCTCACCTTATCCTTTGCGGTAAGGCAGAGCACGCCTCTTTCCATACATTTCATTACCACTTCCCTGGCGGGCTTTGCGGTTTTTATTCCTATCATAAGACCCATTCCGCTTACAG
>JAZSDB010000008.1:0-8497 GCA_045530975.1 Eubacteriales bacterium | reverse complement strand
ATATTGAACAACCTGACGGGTAAGAGCGATGTTATCCTCGAAGCTGTGGTGAGAGCCGTCGATCATAACGGAGGTAAAGCCGCCGTCGTTGCAGGACTTACAAAGTTCGAAGGTATCGCCGTGGTCAAGGTGAAGTGCGATGGGAAGACCAGTTTCCTGGATAGCAGCTTCAACGAGCTTTACAAGGTAGGTATGGTTTGCATACTTTCTTGCGCCGGAGGAAACCTGAAGAATAAGGGGAGCATTTTCTTCTTTTGCTGCTTCGGTAATACCCTGGATGATTTCCATGTTGTTAACATTGAAAGCACCGATAGCATAACCGCCCTTATAAGCTTTTTCAAACATTTCTTTTGTTGTTACGAGAGGCATTTTTGAAATCTCCTTTAATACAAATATTTCTTTGCTGTTACAGTTTAACTTTTTTTGCAGGAAATGTCAATAGATTTTCAAATGTTACAGACATATTTCCAAAACTTTTTTCTATTTTAGCTACAAATTATTTTGAAGAAGGAATGTAGAAATAGATATAATCGGAATAGGCATAATCCTGAATAAAGCCATAGTTTTCATTATGCTCGGTCAGGATATTGCCAAGGTCATCATAGGTTAGTATTCTAAGATATTTATTTACTACTGCGCCCTCTTTGGAAGGAATGCTCTCCATTTTTACCAAATTGCCCTGTTGGTCATATTCATAAACCATAGTGGAGGAAAGCACACCGTCAGCACTAAGAGTAGCATAAGTGGCCACATCTCCTCTCTCGTTATATGTACGCTGACCGATCTGAGAAAGCTCGCCGTCCTTGAAAAGCTTTTTCTCGGTCCATTGACCCTTTTCATTGTAGGTAAAGATATAACTTAACTCCTCTACGCTACCGTCGGGATCGATTTCTTTCCAGTTTGTTTCGTTACCCTTTTCATCATAGGTGTGTTCGGTGACGGTGATAAAACCGTAAATATCGGTTTCGGTTTTCTTTACCACCTTGCCCTTTTCATCGACGGTGTAATCGTAGGTATATTCAACATAGGATTCACTGCCCTTGGGGGTAATGTGGGTTTCCTTGGAAACATTGCCCTTTTCGTCATAAATATAGGAATAGGTATCCTTGTTACCCTCGTCATCCTCTACGATTTTTCCGATTACGACACCATTATCATCATAGGTAAGGGTATATTTTTTGAATCGGTTTGTTTTATAGGTGTGAGAATCCTGATAGGTTAAATTACCCTTTTCGTCGTAGCTTTCTATCATATAGGATTCGTGATATCTGCTGAATATCTCGGTTTTCTTTTCCGGCTTGCCTTCGTCATTGTAGGTATATTTATATTCGGTGACGCAGTGACTTCCGTCGCTGGCATATACAGTGATTTTCTTTACAAGGTCGCCATTCTCATAGAAAAACTCTTCGGTGGTTTTATCTGTTCCATAACGGGAATCTGCCGTGATAATCTTGACGATTCTATCCATATCGTCATAGGTATATTCCATATTTTTCTCGTAGGAATATTCATAGGGCTCGGCTTTGGAGAGAAACCTTGTGGTATTGATTTCCCTTGTCTTATCGCCGCGGTCGTTATATTCATATTCTACAACATCGACATCTCCGCTTTCACGGGTACTTTCCCTTTTTATAAGGCGGTTTTCATTGTCATAGGTGTTTTTTACCGAAGAATAGGTGCCGCTTTTTTCGGGAGTTTTATAGCTATGAACCGAGGTGAGCTCGTTGCCGTTTTCATCATAGGTGGAAACAAGGGTTTCGATATAATCCTCGGATTCCTCAACGGTTTTCAAAAGATTGCCGTTTTCATCATAGGTATAGGTTATGGTTATACCATCCTTTTCGGCCTTGATCTGATTACCGTTATCATCGTAGGTATATTTGGTTTCGTAACAAACATCCTCATTCTCACTATACCAATACTTTTCGGTGAGCACATTACCGTCCTCATCGTAGGTATATTCATACAGTTTGACGGAATCGTATAGGTCTTGACTGTCATCCGCCTTTCTTTCTATTACATTACCGTATTCATTATAGGTTTCCTCGGTAGTGTAGCGATAGGTGTCATAGGTAATGCCGTCGGTACGGGTATGGAATACCTTAAAGTCCTCAAGCATTGCCTTTACATCTTCATTATCTCTGTCTGCATAGAGAACAGCGTATGCCTCGGCATACTTGCCCTCTTCAATAAGCTTATTTGCCTCCGTTATGCTTGCCGGAACAGTTTCTTCCTGCTGTGAGGAGGTACTGCTTTCATCAACGGAGGATTGTGTGTCATCCGCAGGGCAGGCGGTAAGGGTTATCAATGTTGTTAATACCAAAAACAATGCCAATAATTTTTTCATAATTGCCACCTTTTATATTTTTTTATTATTATAACACAAGGTTAACACTAATGCAACAGAAAACAAAAAAGGAAGGGGTGACCCTTCCCTTTTGATTATATTTCCGTGTAGCCGAAAATAGCACGCTTAAGGATAACGTAATCGACTATGCACAGCTCGGATTCACCGCACAGCTGTGCAGAAAGCTTATACACTCCGCTGAGGGGAGATGTACCCAAAAGCTCTGCCTTGAGAGCAAGAGCATCAAAGGCATCCAGTGTGCCGTCGCCGTTTGTATCTCCCATTACCAGAACGGTAGCGGCTGTATTTACAACACCGTCAGATGTATATTTTACCAGGCAACCCGTGCCCACCTTGGAGGATGAGGAAAGGATTGTGCCCAATTCATCGGTAACGGTAACATTTCCGCTAAAGCAATTCAGCAGAGAGGATACGGTGGTATTTGCCGAAACACCGTAAAGAATTCCGTTTTTAATAGAGAGAGAGCCATCGGTTATACCAAAGTCCTCATCGGGAGGAGTGGTGCTTTCCGATTGTGCGGGAAGCTTGCCGTTTACAGCGATATATGCTCCCGAGCAATAGCCCTTATAGCTTCCATACTCTACCATATACCAACCGCTTTCCAATATTTCGCCCACTACAACAACCTCTGTACCCAATTCCAAGGTGGTTACGATAGCGGAATCGGTAGTGTCGGATTCTCTCAAACGGAGCTTGGAGGTGGTGAGAGCGGTATAGAGGGTGATTATATAGCTTGCGGAGGAATAACCGGAAATTTCCTCACCCTCATCCGAAAGTCCGCTTACCTTATACCAGCCGTTTTCCTCGCCGGTGATAACAATATCGGTGCCTTTTAGGAATTTACCAACCACGCCGTAGCTGCTGCCCGGTCCCTTGCGGACATACAAATCGCTGGTTGTTCTTCCGTACCAAGGGGAATCGGCGGGCGTGGGATTTTGATTGATTTCATTGATTTTCGAATAGCCATAAACACCGGAGGAGGTGCTTTTTATTCCTATGATAAGGTACCAGCCGTCGGACAGGGTTTCTATAATTGCATATTCCGAGCCGCTCAGCAGGGTTCCGTAAGGAGTTGAATCGATGCTGGGCTCGCTGTAAATTGCCACACTTGAGGATGCATTTGCAAACTTTACCTCTGTACCGTCGGCAAGAATACGGATATATGCAGAATCGGCATAGCCGGTGATGACCTTTCCGTCAGCCGTAGAGCCCTTGATTTTCAACCACTTTCCTACGGGCTCACCGAGTACGGTAACCTGTGAAAGAAAAGGAATGGTTCCTGCACGGGAGGAGGATGAATCGGCCTCGGTGCGTACATTTACCACCTCATAGGCGGAAACGATTGCACTATATTCACGATAGGCGTTGGCCACGGTTACATTGATTTTTTGGGAAACGCCCCCTGCGGTTTTCATTGTAATTACAGCGCTTCCAAGCTTATTGGCAGTAATAACACCGCTTGCAGTTACCGATGCCACGGAGGAATCGGAGGAGGTCCAGGAGAGAACGGTATCCACAGCATCGTGAGGAGAAACCGCTCTTCTTACCTCGTAGGTATCATTAACCTTTAATGTAATATCTTTTTTAACAACGGCAATTTGGGAAACATTGCGTTTATTAAGATAAACCTTCTCAGCAAGGCAATAACCGCTTACCAAAGCACCCTTGTTATTATATCCGGTAACCGCAAGAAGGTCCTGACCGGAGGAATTGGTATAAATAGCGGAGGAGGTTACCTTTACACCCTCGCCACGGTATATTTTACCGTTGGTGGAGGTGGAGGTAGGAGATGTATAGACATACACATCATCATCGATGATGGTAGCATTGCAATCAACATAAACTATACAGCACGCTTCTCTGCCGTTTTTCAAAGTGGCCGTAATAAGTGTTTTGCCATGGGCAACTGCGGTAACAACACCGTTTTCATCAACGGTGGCAACCGAAGGATTGTCGCTGGCCCACGTAACGGAGGAGGCAGATGTATCGGAAGGATAGTAGGTGAGAGGAACGGTATAGGTTTCGCCAACATTCAAATTCTTGCGTTCCTGCTCGGTAACAACCGCCACAACACCGTCTTCATCCGGTGTGAGGTTATCATATTCGGTAAGCCCATATTGTTTGATGGTTTTAATTACGGTATCTGCATATCCGTTATCATTACAGTAGCCGGCGTCCACAATGGCTTTGGCCATAACCTCATAATCCTTTTCTCCGACAACGGCGGCATATTTGCTTTCGTTGAGGAAGAGGGCGCTATGAACATCAACGCTTTCGGCCCAATTCTTGTGGGCACGCCAAGCGGAAACCTTATTTATGTAGCTCTGGCCCTTTGTGAGAAGAAAATCCTCATAGGAGCCATAAAGAATGTGCTCATTTTGGTCATAAACCATACCTGACCAGGTATTATATGCCTTGATACCAAAAAGGTTGGAGCCGCCCACGGGAAGAGAATATCTGCCCCAACCGCCCTCATAAATGGCCTGAGCGACGGTAATCGATGCAAGAATATCATTCTGATAATAATCCGCACGGGAAAGGGAGCCCAGAACACGAAGAAAATATTTTTGATGTGTTGTCAGGGTGGTTCCGGACAAATCTACCGATGCCGATGCCTCCATAGGAACAGCAAAAACGGCAAACAAAACAGATACCGCCAACAGCAACGACAGAATTCTTAATTTTCTCAAAAATGATGCTCCTTTCTGTTTTCGCAATACACAAATATTGTAACACAATCCGACACCAATGTCAACAACGGCAAATTTCACAAAAGAAAAACCGCCGTCGGCGGTTTTTGCTTTATTATCGTAATTAATTTATACCCTCTTTTAATTTTTCGGCACGGTCTGCGGCAATAAGCGCATCGATCATTTCATCCAATCGACCGTTCAAAAAGCTTTCAAGAGAGTGAACGGTAAAGCCGATTCTATGGTCGGTAATACGGCCCTGAGGATAGTTATAGGTACGGATACGCTCACTTCTGTCGCCTGTACCAACCTGAGAACGGCGCTCGCTGGCAACCGCCTGCTCCTTCTGGCTGTTATACATATCCGCCAAGCGGCTTTTCATTATTTTCAGTGCCTTTTCCTTATTCTTTATCTGGGATCTTTCGTCCTGACAGTCAACGGTTATACCTGTGGGAATATGGATAATTCTGATGGCAGATTCGGTTTTATTAACGTGCTGACCGCCTGCACCTGCGGAGCGGTGACGGGTAATTTCCAGCTCATCCATATTAAGCTCGAAATCCACATCCTCCACCTCGGGAAGCACTGCAACGGTAGCAGTGGAGGTCTGAATTCTTGCCTGTGCCTCGGTTTCGGGCACACGCTGAACACGGTGAACGCCGCTTTCAAACTTAAAGCGTGAATAGGCATTTTCGCCTTCAACCATAAAGGAAACTTCCTTAAAGCCGCCAAGCTCGGTTTCGTTTGCGCTGAGAAGCTCTACCTTAAAGCCCGATGCTTCGGCATACATAGTGTACATTCTGTAAAGCACCGCCGCAAAGAGGGATGCCTCCTCGCCGCCCGCACCGCCGCGGATTTCAATGATAACGTTTTTGTCATCGTTGGGGTCCTTGGGGAGAAGAAGGATTTTCAGCTCATCCATAAGGGGCTCCAGCTTTTCATAAGCTGACTGCCTTTGTTCCTCGGCAAGAGCACGAAAATCGGCATCGGTTTCCTCGGCAAGTATCATGTCCGCTTCCTCCATATCAGCGATGGCGGATTTGTATTCACGGTATTTTTCTACCACCGGAAGAAGGTTTTTATATTCCTTCATAAATTTTTTATAGCTTTCCATATCGTTCATTACGTCGGGATTGGACAAAGCTTCTTCTATTTCAAGATATCTTTTTTCGATTTGGTCAAGTTTATTTAGCATAGTTGGTCCTCCGAATTTATATAATGCTTTGAGCGAGAAAAATTAAGGAGAGATTGTTATTATGAAACAGCAGGATTACTGCTACGAGGGAAAGCTTTTACGAACAGAGCGCAACCGATACTTCACACAAAGCTACGATACACTGGCAACCGCTATGGAGGAAGGTCTTATCCTTGAAGGAATAAGCTATCTATGCGATTCCGACCGTCATTTAAGAGTGAAGGCAGGGGGTATAGAGGGAATTATACCCAAAGACCAATGTGTTTACACTCAAAAGGGGTTGCCCGAAAAGGACATTGCCATTATTTCCCGTGTAGGAAAGCCCATTTGCTTTAAGGTTATGGCCATTGAAAGCATTGACGGCGTCCCCAGAGCCATTCTTTCAAGAAGAGAGGCACAGCGTGATTGCATGAGAGAAAGGATTTCCCTTTTACAAAAGGGGGATGTTCTTCAGGCAAAAATAACACGGCTGGACCCCTTTGGCGCCTTTTGCGACATCGGATGCGGTATTATTTCCCTATTGCCCATTGACTGTATGTCGGTATCAAGGATTTCACATCCCAAAGACCGTTTCCGTAACGGACAGGTAATAAAGGCGGTCGTAAAAAGCACCGCCGATGAATTCGGAAGGATTACACTTACTCACCGAGAGCTTTTGGGCACCTGGGAGGAAAACGCATCCAAATTCGAATCGGGACAGACTGCGGCGGGAATTGTTCGTTCAATAGAGGATTACGGTGTTTTTATCGAGCTTGCGCCAAATCTGGCAGGGCTTGCGGAATGCCGTGACGATGTACGCATAGGCCAGAGCGCCGCTGTATTTATTAAAAACATTATTCCCGACAGGATGAAGGTAAAGCTGGCCATTATCGATTGTATCGACCGTGAAACGGCAATACCCGATTATGAATACCCCGAAATAGATCACATCGATTATTGGAAGTATTCACCGGACAGCTGTAACAAGGTAATCGAAAGCTGTTTTGAGGAAAAAATATAGGGAATTTTAATAATAGAATTCAAATTCTATACCATAGATAGAAACGGTCTGGCCTTCCTCTATGCCTGCATCCTCCAGCGCTTTAATTACGCCCTTATCACGGAGCACACGTTGGAAGAACTGAAGCGATTCGTAGTCATCGAAATTGATGTCATTGCAAAGACGGATAAGCCATTCACCGATAACATTGTATACACCGTCAACCAATTCCACGGATACCGAGGTATCGGTTTCCTCTACGGTTTCTACATATTCCTCTTCATAGTAAACCATGGGAGGAAGCTCCGAAAGCTTTGCGGAAACCGCCTTCATAAGCTCGGGCACACCCTCGGAAAGAGCACCGCAAATAAGGAAAAGCTCCCAGCCGTTTTCTGCGGCATATTCCTTTATCCTTTCAAGATGCTCCTCGGAATAGCCAAGGTCAATCTTATTACCAACCAAAATCTGAGGTCTTGTGGCAAGCTCGGGGCTGTATTTTTCCAGCTCGCTGTTTATCTTTATGATGTCCTCCAGAGGGTCTTCCCTTTCGGAGGCGGAAATATCGAAAACGTGAAGGATAAGACGACATCTATCGATGTGGCGCAAGAAGTCGTGTCCCAGACCAAGGCCCTCGCTGGCACCCTCAATAAGGCCGGGAATGTCTGCCATTACGAAGCTTTTACCGTAAACCGAAACAACGCCGAGATTGGGCGCAAGAGTGGTAAAATGATAATTTGCAATTTTAGGTCTGGCGGCAGTTACCTCGGAAAGAAGGGTGGATTTTCCCACATTTGGGAAGCCCACAAGGCCTACGTCTGCAAGCATTTTCAGCTCCAAGGTAATATTTCTTTCCGCTCCCTTGGTGCCGCTTTTTGCAAAACGGGGAACCTGACGTGTAGGGGTGGCAAAGTGGGTATTACCCCAGCCGCCCTTACCGCCCTTTGCGGCAACATAAGGCAGTCCGTCGGACATATCGTGGATTACCAAGCCGCTTTCGGGGTCACGAAGTACGGTTCCGGGAGGAACGGGGATAACAAGGTCCTCGGCGCTTTTACCGTAATACTTTTTGGGCATACCGTCGCCGCCGTTCTGAGCAACAAACTTACGGCGGTATTTAAAGTTCAGGAGGGTATTTTCGCCCTCATCAACCACAAACACCACATTGCCGCCCTTGCCGCCGTCGCCGCCGCTGGGGCCGCCCTTAGACACATATTTTTCACGGTGGAAGGCAACACAGCCGTTACCGCCGTCGCCGGCTTTTATAT